>NZ_SMMB01001133.1 GCF_009711365.1 Xanthovirga aplysinae
AAAGCTAATTCTACCTTATCGCATGTTTAAATATTTTCTTTTTACTCCAAATGGCTTTTAAAAAGCTGCACTTTTCCCAGGCACATAATTATTTTACACATCTGGAAAGAAGATTGTTTCGTGGCTTTTACCACCCGTAGCTTCCAGCCATGACCCCAAAAATCATCTCGTTCAACCGATCAGAAGCCATTTTCGCTCATAAACAAAATATTTTAACAAGCTCTTAGCCATTTAAATTAACAAATAACGAGTCCTCTATTTTCTGATTAAAACAAAGCGGAGCCAATTTTATAAATAGCATCAGACTTACCCATGGAATAATAGTGCAAACAGGGCACACCAAACTTCATCAATTCTTTGGATTGGTGGATGGTCCATTCCACTCCTACCTGTTTTACTTCTTCATTATTCTTACATTTTTCCACTTCATTTGCTAATTCCTCAGGAATATCTATATGAAAAGTACTTGGTAAAATATTCAAGTGCCTTTTGACTGTAATTGGTTTAAGTCCTGGAATAATAGGCACCGTAATACCATGGTCACGACATTTTTTTACAAAATCAAAATATTTCTGGTTATCAAAAAACAATTGTGTGACGATATATTCGGCACCTAATTCAACCTTCATCTTCAAATATTTTAAATCCGAATTTAAATTTGGGGCCTCAAAATGTTTTTCTGGATAACCCGCAACACCCACACAAAAATTAGTGGGATGATGGTTTTGCAACTCCCCGTCAAGGTAAACTCCTTTATTGATATTACTTACCTGTTGGAGCAGATCCGTTGCATAATGATGTCCATTTTTTTCTGGAGTAAACTTTTGTTCGGATTTAATTGGATCTCCTCTTAATACCAATACATTATCAATTCCTAAAAAATGTAAATCAATCAGCGCATTCTCAGTTTCTTCTTTGGTAAATCCACCGCAAATAATATGAGGAACTGTATCTACATTAAAACGATTTTTAATGGCCGCACAGATCCCTACCGTTCCCGGCCTCTTTCGAATAGAGCGTTTTTCCAATAAACCGTTTTCTCTTTTCTTATAAACAAACTCTTCCCTATGATAAGTCACATCAATGAAAGGAGGTTTGAATTCCATTAGTGGTTCAATATGATGAAAAAGATTGTCAATACTGTCTCCTTTTAATGGAGGAATAATTTCCAATGAAAACAGAGTCTGTCCCTCTGCATTTTTTATATGTTCAAGTACTTTCATCTATAAATACTCTTTAAAAAGTTCAACCAGAAAATATAATTACGAATTTGGAATTAGAAAACACTGAATAACATCTAGTCCATTTAAATTAATTAGGTAAAATAGCTCTATACCTTAATTTTCATTAATTGGCCAAAATATTCCTCATTCAATTTTATTAATTCTTAACCTTTTATTAGGAAACTGGAGCTGCCAACTCCTTTTCCAAATTAGGAGATAACCAACGCTCCAATTCTTCTACCGGCATATCTTTTCTTTTTGCAATATCTTCAACCTGATCAGGAAGTATTTTTCCCAAACCAAAATAGCGGGCATCAGGGTGTGAAAAATACAAGCCACTAACAGAAGAAGCCGGGTACATAGCCAGATTTTCTGTTAAATTAATATTAACCTGTCGTTCTGCTTCCAACAATTCAAAAAGGGTAATCTTCTCCGTATGATCCGGACAGCCTGGATAACCGGGAGCAGGTCTAATTCCTTGGTATTTCTCCTGAATCAAATCCTCATTAGAAAATTTTTCATTTGCCGCATAGCCCCAGAATTCTTTTCTAACCCGCTCATGCATCAGCTCTGCAAAAGCTTCCGCTAAACGATCGGCCAGGGCTTTGATCATAATCACATTATAATCGTCAAATGTTTGTTCAAACTCCTGGATTAACTTTTCAATTCCAATACCAGCAGTTACAGCAAAACCTCCAATATAATCTTTGACTCCACTTTCTTTTGGAGCTACAAAATCACCAAAGGAAAGGTTAGGTAGATTCTTTGCTTTTTCTCCCTGTTGTCGAAGAGTATGAAAGCGACTTAACTCTTCTTGCCTACTTTCATTCTTATATACTATAATGGTATCATCCTCTTCGACGTTTGCCGGATAAAAGCCAATTACGGCCTGTGCTTGCAGCAATTTTTCATCTACAACTCTCCTAAGCAATTGTTGGGCATCAGCAAATAAATTTTTGGCCTCCGTCCCCTTTTCGGAATCATCCAGAATCTTAGGATATCTTCCTTTTAATTCCCAGGTTTGAAAAAATGGTGTCCAATCAATATATGGTACAATTTCATCTAAAGGATAATTTTTAAACACCTTATTTCCAAAGAAGGAAGGTGTAACAGGATGTGTATTTTTCCAATCAATGAAGACCTTATTAGCACGTGCCTGTTCAATACTAATGTAATTTTTCTGACGGCTACGTGCCTTATGTCCAATTCGCAATTTTTCGTACTCTTCTTTAATAGAATGAATAAAGTTTTCCTTTTCAGCACTAAGCAGTTGTTGTGCAACAGGCACACTTCGCGATGCATCATTCACATGTATAACGGGTCCACTATACTGCGGGTCAATTTTAACAGCTGTATGTACTCTAGAAGTAGTCGCCCCACCTATCAATAAAGGAAGATTCATTTTTCTGGCCTCCATTTCTTGAGCAATATATACCATCTCATCCAGAGAAGGGGTAATTAACCCACTAAGACCAATAATATCTACCTGTTGTTTCTCCGCTTCTTCTAATATTTTTTCCAAAGGGACCATTACCCCTAGATCAATGATCTCAAAGTTATTACAAGCTAAAACTACCCCAACAATGTTTTTTCCAATATCATGGACATCTCCTTTTACCGTAGCTAAGAGGATTTTTCCTGCTGATTGTGTCTGGTTTCCTTCTTTTTCCGCTTCCAGGTATGGAAGAAGGTAAGCTACTGCTTTTTTCATGACACGGGCACTTTTCACTACCTGTGGCAAAAACATCTTACCCTCTCCAAAAAGATCTCCCACAATATTCATCCCATCCATCAAAGGGCCTTCAATAACCTTTAATGGTTTTCCTAAATTTAGTCGGGCTTCCTCCGTATCCTCTTCTATATAATCGACAATTCCTTTTACCAAAGCATGACTTAGCCGTTCCTCTACACTTGCATTTCGCCATTCCAGGTTTTCTACCTTTTTCTTTCCACTCTGCTTTACAGTCTCCGCAAAATCGACTAAACGTTCTGTGGAATCCTCTCTACGGTTCAAGAGTACATCTTCTACTCTCTCTAAGAGTTCCTTATCAATTTCTTCATACACCTCGATCATACCGGCATTAACAATCCCCATATCCAACCCTGCTTTTATCGCGTGGTATAAGAAAGCAGAATGCATAGCTTCCCTCACGGTATTATTTCCTCGGAATGAAAAGGAGATATTACTCACTCCCCCACTTACCAAAGCATGAGGAAGGTTTTCTTTTATCCATCGGGTGGCATTAATAAAATCTACCGCATAATTGTTGTGTTCTTCTATTCCCGTGGCAACGGTTAGGATGTTGGGATCAAAAATAATATCCTGGGGAGGAAAACCTACTTCTTCCACCAGAATACGATAGGAGCGCTCACAAATTTCAATTCTTCTTTCATAGGAATCCGCCTGCCCTTTCTCATCAAAAGCCATCACAATTACTGCTGCACCATACTTACGTACCTTTCTGGCATATCCCTTAAACCTATCCTCCCCCTCTTTTAATGAAATGGAATTAACAATTCCTTTTCCCTGAACACATTTTAATCCAGCTTCAATTACGGACCATTTGGAAGAATCGATCATGATGGGAAGCTTAGAAATTTCCGGTTCAGATGCGATTAAGTTCAAAAATGTTTGCATGGCCTCTTCAGAATCCAGCATCCCTTCATCCATATTCACATCAATAACCTGTGCCCCTCCCTCTACCTGATGACGAGCCACTGATAAGGCCTCCTCATAGTCATCATTCATGATAAGACGAGCAAATCTCTTTGAGCCGGTTACATTGGTCCTCTCTCCTACATTGACAAATAGGGTGTCAGGCGAAATCGTCAAAGGCTCTAAACCGCTATAGCGAGAAAAAGGTGAAGGAGTAGCAATTTTCCTTGGAGAATAATTGTTTGAAATTTCTGCAATTCGTTGAATATGATCGGGAGTAGTTCCACAGCAACCTCCCACAATATTCACTAATCCATCTTTTAGAAAATCTTCGATTACCTCCCCCATTTCCATAGCGGATTCATCGTATTCCCCAAATTCATTCGGTAATCCCGCATTGGGATGGGCGCTCACATTTACATTAGCAATACGTGAAAGCTCCTGCAAATAAGGCTTTAATTGTTTCGCTCCCAAGGCACAGTTTAACCCCACACTTAATAGAGGAAGATGTGAAATGGAATTCCAAAAGGCCTCTACCGTTTGACCCGAAAGTGTCCGACCGCTAGCATCGGTGATGGTACCGGAGACCATCACCGGTAATTCTTTTCCTGTTTCCTGAAAATACTCCTGAATAGCAAAAAGGAAAGCCTTACAATTCAAAGTATCAAATACAGTTTCCACCAAAAGGATATCCGCTCCCCCATCAACCAATCCGCGAACCTGCTCCAGACAGGCCTCCACCAACTCTTCAAAAGTTACCGCACGGAAGCCCGGTCTATTAACATCGGGAGAAATAGAAGCCGTACGATTTGTTGGGCCAATCGATCCCGCTACAAAACGTGGTTTATTGGGCTCCCTTTGAAGGAATTCATCAGCAACTTCACGAGCAATTTTAGCGGATTCATAATTTAACTCATAAGCGAGGTCCTCCATCTTATAATCCGCCATCGCTATTTTTGTTGAGCTAAAAGTATTGGTTTCAATAATATCAGCGCCAGCCTCAAAGTAGGCCCGGTGAATATTCTTAATAATCTCTGGTTGGGTAATGGATAATAGGTCATTATTCCCTTTCAAAGAACAAGGATGGCCTTTGAAGCGATCTCCTCTGAAATCTTCTTCCTCCAATTGATGTCGTTGGATCATGGTACCCATGGCTCCATCCAACACTAAAATTCTGTCTGCTAAAATTCTGGAAATTTCACCGCTCATTTGTTCTATCTATTATGATTATCCAAGTGAGCTTATTCAGAAAAGGTGAGTTGATAGGGTGGATCACAAATCGATCACTTATCATTTTCCGTAAAAACGGAAGGGGTATTAGCACCAAGTCGCACAAGGTTGCTAAGACGTCATCGGGCCCAATCCCTCAGTCTTTCTGGATAAGCGTAAAATACAAAGTTGGCAAATTTATATTTAAATAAGCTATTTTTTCAAGAATTAATTTTCTTCATATGGGAAAATAGGTCTATTTAACTATTCAATATATTTTATTTCAGAGGATTATATCCTTACAATTTAATTTCATATAAGCTTAATCAACTGAAGAGTATTTATTTTTCTTACCTCCAGCCTACATTAAAATCAAAACTCAAAAAATAACGAAAAGGATTTCGTCTGCTAGTTTTTTTATTCCATCTTTTTATGAATTTAAAAAATTAACCATTGACTTTAATATCTGATTGTAATAAAAAAATCTCCCAAAATTAAAACAACCTTGGTCCCTCATTTCTTCTATTACTCATTTCCTTGTACATTTTTTCCTTTTCCGATCAATTGCCTCCCAAAAAAAGTAATTTTCTCTACAAATTTCTTTAGGGGAAGCTCATTGCCCCTTTTAACTAATCAACCTATTCTCCAGCAACAGTTTCAACAATTGACACTGCAGAAGCTCCAAAATACCCTAGTGCATATTCACTTGGGTTTTCTACCTTATAAACATTACCTACAATGGGAGCCGGAGGTGTATCCAAAGGATTTCCTGTGTTTTCTTGAAGAAGTAATTGAGAGAAAAAACTAAATGCTCCTGCTGATAAAGACATCTGTTCTACTCTTACAAGAGCTCCGGGATGAAATGTTCGTCCTGTAAAATCAGCAGCAGGCACTTTTTGGCCTGCAAATAATTGATTATCGGTCACAAACAACTGACCTGGGCCATTCATTGGTTCATCATTCTGATAAACTTTCCATTGGTAATAATTAACACCTCCCGGAGGGTCCTGAAAGCCAATCATTAGGCGATACTCATCTTTGCTTGGATCTAGTTCGGTGTAAATTTCATCAATAGCTGCCACTGATTTTAATTCTTCCGGTTTTGATTGGTATTCCACACCATCTGGAGTTTGAATATAAAGCCAATAAGAAACACCTATGGTTCCCTGTAAATTATCACTTTGATAGGTTCCAGCCTCAGATTCATCCAAAATATACTCATTTCCCAGGTCATCAATAATTTTAACGGTGGCACCGCTCACTTCCTGACCTTTGTCTCCTCCATTGTAAGCAATGGTCGAGGTCAATAACACTGTATAAGGACCTGGCTGGTCAGTAATCCATCCTTCAACGACCAACTGCTCTTCACCTCTTGGAATTTCCAGGTCAATAACTTCCTGACAGGAATTCGCCATTAAAAACAAGCCAAACAGAAAGGAAAATAAAGTAAATTTATTAATCAACTGCCTCATACTTCAATAAAGTATACATAAAAAAATCATCCCCATCTAAACATTCACAAAAGGGGAAAGAAAATCGCTTTAAAAAAACTAAACACTTGTAAGGAATAATAAAATATCGGCCCTATAATGGCCTAAAAATTAAAATTATAAGTCACAGAAGGCACAATAGACCCTACTATGGACATCTTTATGGCATCTCTTTCTGTAGAACCGTCTCTTTGCTTGAAGTATATAGAGTAGGCATTTCTACGATTATATACATTAAATAAGCCAAAGGTCCAGCTACCTTTCCACCTTCTCCCCTCTTTTTGAGGAGGATCATAAGTAACACTTAAGTCCAGGCGGTGATAATCTGGCAATCTATACTGATTTCTTCCCGAATAATTTAAGATAGGATTTCCTTCCCAAAAATATTGTCCATCTGGCAGGGTAAGAGGAACCCCAGTTGCATAAGAAAAGTTAGTAGAAATACTCCATTTCGGATTTATCTCATACATCAACACAATATTAAGATCATGAGGCTTATCGGTATTGGAATTGTACCATTCGCCCCCGTTAATTCTTTCTTCCGGGAATGGGCTATCTACCTTTCGTTCAGACTTTGACAGGGTGTAACTGATCCATCCTGTAAATTTTCCCCTCACTTTTTTCAACATAAGCTCCAAACCATAGGATCTACCTATTCCACTCAACAAATCGGCATCCAGGTATTCATTCATCTGCAACTGAGCTCCATTTTTATAATCCAGTACATTTTGCATATACTTATAATAAGTCTCGGCAGAAAATTCCAAGTTATTATTAAACTTCCTAAAATACCCCAGGGAAATTTGATCACCCACTAATGGTTCCACATTTGCACCAGAATATTTCCAAGTATCCACTGGTACAGCTCCAGTGGTATTGGTCACTAGCTGCCAATATTGCATCATCCGATCATAGCTTAATTTAAGTGAACTACTTTCACTTAAATCATAATTAAGGGAGATTCTTGGTTCAAAGCCTGAGAACATACTTGAGATATCGCCAGAAGCAAATTTATTTACGCCTATGATGGTTTCCGGGGTACGAGGCACACCTGGCTCATAAACATTGACTTCTTCTGGGCCTAATTTAAGAAACATGGAATAGCGCAGGCCATACAATATAGAGAGCCTTTTGGTAGGTTTATATTGATCGCTCACATAAATCGCAGGCTCCAGAGCATATTCATCATCTAAAGAGGAGGCTACAAGACCATTATTTTCCGGTCCCGGAACAATAGTACCCGGTTTATATTGATGAAAATAAGAGTTGGCACCAAACTTAATTTGATGTTTGTCGGAAAGAAAATAATTAAAATCTCCTTTAAGATTATAATTGATTATCTTGGAAGTTACCTGGAAAGCCTCCGGACCCGTATCCAGACCTGTTTCATAATCGTAATTACTGTAGGTAGCAGTAAGATCAGAATAGAATCGGTCGCTAAAAATATGATTCCAATTGAAACTAGCGGTTTTATTGCCGTAATTAAAACCAAATTCCTTTTTAATCATAAAGTCATCTCTTCCAAAATAGGTAGAAATAAATATCTGATCCTTATCACTAAATTTGTAATTGAGTTTAGCATTAAGGTCATAAAAATAGGTAATATTATCCTTGATACTGTCTTCTTTAGAAAGCTTGAAAAACAAATCGGTATAGGAACGACGACCTGCCAAAATGAGAGAACTTTTATCTTTTACTAATGGGATTTCCAGGGCTAACCTACTGGAAAGTAACCCAAGACCACCTGTACCCGAAAAGGTATCAGCAATTTCATTCTTTTGGTGCACATCTAATACGGAAGAAATTTTCCCTCCATATTCCGGAGGAATACCTCCTTTATATAACTCTACATGGTCTAATAAGTCTGGATTATAAATAGAAAATAGACCAAAGGTATGTGAGGTACTGTACACCGGCGCTCCATCTAACAATATTAAATTTTGATCAATATTCCCTCCCCGTACATTAAAACCACTGGATCCCTCACCTGAATTAGACACTCCAGGTAAAGTAAGAATAGACCTTACTACATCCACCTCACTAAGAAATGCGGGCAGCTTTTTTAGTGTTTCTACATTTAACCGTTCCACATTTGCCACTTTTTGTTCAGTGGAAGAAGAACTGACCACTACCGCATCTAACTTTAAATCAGACTCCTTTAGGTAAATATTTTGAACCTTGTCCTGGTGAAGCTCAATTTCCAAATCCACGGGTTTCATTCCTATAAAGCTATACTTCAGTTTATACTTACCCGTAGGCATTTGAATAGAATAAAAGCCATTTTCATCTGCTACACAACCCGTTTTCAGTTCCTCAATATAAACGGTGGCTCCAATAATGGCTCCATTAGTTCCCTT
>NZ_SMMB01000087.1 GCF_009711365.1 Xanthovirga aplysinae
CTGCTGCAAACCTGTATCACTGTCTCCAATAGCCAGGTCTATAGAAGGGCTTGTGGTACCAATGCCTAAATTGCCAGAATCATTTAATACCATCATGACACTACCTCCTGATCCGGGATCAAAGCCAGAATCGCTATGACTTCCTCCCCTAAACCAAGCGAAATGGGCCGCAGTCCTGTAATATTGAGTACTTGATTGTATACCAATTCCATAATTGGTGTTCCAAAGATTAATCATTTGGCGTTTGGAACTACCAAAACTCAAAGCCCCTGTGGTCGTGGTATTTCCGTTAAAAGTTAAGCTGTTA
>NZ_SMMB01000281.1 GCF_009711365.1 Xanthovirga aplysinae
TATGTTCGTGGAAATTCACGCTTCGCTAGAGAAACGGGAGGAGCGAATTATATTGAATTTGGGAGTTATGAAAGCGTGAATAAGATCACCTCCGATGATGAGGGGACCAACCAGAAGGATTTTGTAATAGAAGTAGTAAGCCCCGATGATTCATACCAAGGAACCAACTGGAACCGTTCTTTTTCGATTGCCACAGGACGTAAGGGTTCCCTGGCAAGAAGGTTATTAATCACTGGGGAAACAGGTTTCGTAGGCATAGGATCAGGAGTACCTTCTGAAAAATTAGACGTCCAAGGAAACCTTAAGGCCAGTGGCACTGCAATCTTTGGTAACAGGATTTCTGCCTATGATCTCAAATTTAGTAGTAATGAAAGTGCTGTTTATGATAACAAAGGGAATGTTAAACCTCCTGAACTTGAGAACCTTGGATCTACTTTCTGGCATATTGCCAATGATGAAGGAGAACATACCATTAGAAGTTATTTCCAAAAAAGCCATAGGGAATATCCATTACTTTTAAAAAGCACAGAGATTGATGGAAACCTCAAAGCATCCGGATCTGCTGAATTTGAGGGGTACTTAAATGCAGAAAATGCCTCTTTTGGTCGGACAACCATCAGTAATCGCCTCTACATTCAGTCGACCGGCCTGGGTGAAACCCTAAGAATACTGGGCCCCACAGAAGGAAATGAAAATAATAATGTCATTGGTTTCTATGAAAGCAACGGAGAAGTGCGTCAAGGATTTATCGGCTTTAACACCAAAACCAATACTTCCATGGCCCTTTCCAATAATGTGGGGGATTTATTTTTCTGGGCTAATGGGGTCAACATGGCTTCCATTTCGGATACAGGATTAAGCATAAATGGTAACTTGGAAACCTCAGGTTCAGCTGAACTAGATGGGTCTTTAGCTGTTAATACCGCATTAAAAGAAGGCCTGGCCTTGTATGTTCGTGGAAATTCACGCTTCGCCAGA
>NZ_SMMB01000757.1 GCF_009711365.1 Xanthovirga aplysinae
TATACAAGGTAATTTCCGTATCCTGAAAAGAACTTTTCGAAATAAACCTTCCCTTCTCAAGAATTAGCTCGATTCTTTTGCGTAAGGCTAGTTGTTCAAATTCAGATTTTCTCATGGGTTTGAGAATTCGAAAGGAATAAAGAGGGATTTGAATGGATCAGTTTATCCACCTTGAAGTGGGCATAGTAAGGAATAAAGGATTTCCAAAATCCTATTTTTGGAAAACAGCATTGGCAATATTGGAATGCTCGGTTAGACCAGCATGGCATGGAACCAATAGATTTAGTATACTTTGAATACTTTCACAAAGTATAAAAACCACCAAGGAATCAATTCCTTAAAGAAGGGCAATATTTCTATATGGGTTATGGTCTATGATCTGATTTTACTGGTAGGCCATCAGATCAATGAACAACCATATAACTTTAACAAAAAAAAATGTAAATTTCAAGAGAACCCCTAATGAGATTTTAAAAAATTGATTTTCACTGATGTATTCTTAAGAACAAGTTTGCTTTAATTAATTTTCAATACTCCCATCCATTAATTTCAACCACGTTTAGGAAAGTGAGCTATCTGGGAATTCTTGCTAAAACTGAATTAATTACCAAGGACTCTGTTGTCTTTCCTTTCGTTTAGCTTCGTAAGAAAGCTTAAATAAAATAAATTGTTCGGCTGGTATTTGATCACTTAAATCAACAAGTGCACTTTCAGCAAAACTATTTAAGCCCATTTTCAAACATTGCATAATGTAGGCCTCCCTAATTCTTCTTGAATATGGATCAGCTTTTAATCCCGAAAGAAGCATTTGATAAGCTATTTCCTCTTGCTGACGGATTTGATCAAAATAATTTGCGGCTGCTCTTATTCCCAAATCAAAAAAATTATTTTCCTTTACCACCTGTTGGAAAAGCTCGTCCGCATCCTTAAATTCCTTTCTTTCCTGTGCTAAAATGGCTTTTGCCAAGTTGATCATTTCGTGTAACTCATAATCCTCCTTATCTGCCCGCTGAACTACATCAGGTAGAGTGGAAGCCAAATCTTCGAATAAATTTTCTTCTATAAAAAGCTGTAAATTTAAGCGATCCCTTTGCTTCACCTCCTCCAAAGATAAACCAGACATATCATTTATTTTATTCATAAAACCTTTAGCCCGATTGATTGCTTTTGTGGCTAAAGCTTTTTCCATGGCCCTTTCAAAAACTTTAAAGGTGAATTTCTGTTGTTTTAGGTTACCCTTAATTTCATCAAATCTTTTCCAATCTTCTTGAGCTAACCATACACAAGCAGCCTGATACTTAATTTCATCAGATTCCGGCTCTAAATCTTTGGCTTGAGATTCAAAAATTTGGATCATAAGGGTAGCAATTTCCTTTTGGGAAGAATTTAACAGCTCTTCCCAGGCCAAAAGCGCATCCTTTTTCTTTCCTGCCTCCGTCAATGCAACTGCATATTCCATTTGAAGTTTCTCTGATTCCAGGCCTGCCCTTTTAAAAAACTCAGAAGCTTTAAGTGGAGCATCCTGATCCAAGGCAATCAATCCCATTAGTTCATTATAGTAAGATTTACGACCAACCACCTGATCTGCCAAAGGTTGTAGCAATTCCAAAGACTGATTTATTTTATGCTGCTGATAGAATCTAAAGGCCTGCAGACGCTTAAGATCCTCCTGATAATCTTTATTACCAGAACTTCTAATTTGAGTGCCCAAAACCGTTTGTCTTAGGGAATCCTTAAAATTCCTTTGGTTAAATGCAGTATTATAAGTATTTGTAAAAGTAAATAGATTCAGTTTTTCCCATTTCTTCCAATCATCTTCCTGGCGACCCTCATTTAAGACAAATTGATTCAAACTTCCTAAGAGGGCGAGGTTTGTTTTTAAGGGTAAATGATCATTGTTTTGAAACCGCTGTTCTAAAGAATCCACAGGTAGGTCTACCCCCGACTTTACCCATATAGCCAGCTGATTGGTTTGTCCCTCCAATATTGCTTTTTTATCGTTGGTTGCACTCTGAAAAAAAATAAGAGCTGAATCCAATACATTGGTCTGGGCATACAATAAACCTAGATTATTATAAAGTGCTCCATTTCCAGGAAATTTTTGAATTCCCTCCTTTAGCGTAAAAAGAGCGTCAAAAAACATTCCCCGATCTTGATAAATATCACTGATATTGATATAATCAAAAGGTGTAGGATTTTTCTTGGCCGCCTGCTTAAAGTAATTCAGTGCTGCAGATTGATCTCCCTCCTGTCTGGACAGAGAAGCCAATGAATAATTGGACCGATGATTCAATACCTGAAAAATTCGGGCCCTTTTGTAATATTGCTTTGCCAAAAACCTTTTATCTTCCTTTAGTTGCCAGTCCGCAATGCCATTGTAATAGCCAGCCATTGCCTGATAAAAAGGCAAAAAATTGGCCCGAAGCATAAAAAAAACGATTCCCCCAACTCCTACAAAAACTGCCAAAGAATAAGGCATTTTTCTGGGATCAAAGACTACTTTGCTAACAGCATAATTTTTTCGTAAAAGTGAATGGAAATTTACCAGTACATAAATAAAAAACATTAAACCCAATGAAAAATGAGCATACACAATAACATCTTCAAAAGCCTCTATAATTGAATCATTTGAAGTGAAAAACCCATAACCAATAGTAGCCAAACAAACCGAGCCTACGGCCAGAAATAAAAATGCCCCCAAAGGATAAAATGGAATAGCTCCCTGCACCTTTTCACTTCTTTCTTTCAACCCCCAGAAACCTAGGACAGCCGACAACATCAACAATAAAAATTCATTTAAGTAAAAAATATTCCAATTAATCACTCCTGAATTTTTTAGGTAAATGAAGAGCACATTTATGAGGTAAACCAAGGTGATGAGCATAAAATGGCGATCATTTCCTACACC
This sequence comes from Xanthovirga aplysinae, assembly GCF_009711365.1. GTDB lineage: Bacteria > Bacteroidota > Bacteroidia > Cytophagales > Cyclobacteriaceae > Xanthovirga > Xanthovirga aplysinae. The sequence continues at coordinate 2,909 of NZ_SMMB01000757.1, forward strand.
CTGCCCGCTTCCGGAATATGTAATCAAATGCAAAAAGCCCCTTACAATTTCAGGAGCTATTATAATTATAAAAATAATGGATAAGAAAACCGCAGCCGGAATACTATGAACCGCAAGGGATAAAAAGGGGTAAGAAATTTCCTTGCAGAAAAATTGAATGAGAAAGCCCATTAGAACTGTGAGCAAAGAAAAAATCACCAGCCGCACTTTTAGTGAAGCCTCCTTTTTAAAAGAATGAAAATAAAAACTGGCGCCCAAATAGGAAATTACTAAAATGGCGAGCAATAAGTGCTTAAAAGGACCAGGAAAATGAAGGTTTTCAGTATTTAATTGCGCCAAAAATAAAACAAAAGCTAACATTCCTCCCATAAAATACAGGCGTGGCAAAGAAGGAATGACGGAAAGAAAAATTATTACAGCAAAAGCAAACAGGCAAAAATAGAGATATATCCCTGTGTTATTTATCGTAATATCACTGCCAAGAAATTTCTGTGTCAGCAGGAAATTATCTGTAGTAATAGGAAAATCAAAGATTCCTTTTTGTACATGCCCGGCTTGCACAGCAATACGACTTGCTTCTGTCTCCACTTCCTGTTGTATCGCATATTTTTCTCCCCTTCCAATAGAAAGAATAAAAAATGTAATTGCCACAAAAAAAGGGGCCGAAATTAAGTACAAAAGATTGCGATAAGTGCGATGCCAATCTTGCCAGAATAAAAGTTTACCCATGTTCCCAAATAAAGATGATAAAATAAAGAAAGGGCAGGATTAATAATTCCTGCCCTTCGATCAATTTTAAATAATGCTTTTTTTTT
>NZ_SMMB01000519.1 GCF_009711365.1 Xanthovirga aplysinae
AAACATGCGGCAAAAAGTATTAGAAGATGGGGCAAGTGAGTTGTCCTATGAGATCCGGGATATTGTAAAAAAAGCTGAGAAACTCCAGCATCTAGGAAGAGAAATCTATTGGGAAAATATTGGTGATCCTATTCAGAAGAATTTTAAGATCCCAACCTGGATGAAAGATACCATTTCAGCTATTCTGCAAGAAGATAATACCTACGGTTATAGCCATTCTAAAGGTGTGCCTGGTACCCGTGACTTTTTGGCCAAACAAACCAATCAATTAAATGGCGTACAGATCTCCAAAGAAGACATTCTGTTTTTTAATGGGCTTGGAGATGCAATCTCCACCCTATATCAATACATTGATCCCACTTCTCGTGTAATTGGGCCTTCTCCTTCCTACTCCACCCATTCTTCTGCAGAGGCAGCTCACGCTCGTCAGGCTCCCATTACCTATAAACTCGACCCGGATAATAATTGGTATCCTGATCTGGACGACCTTTACAATAAAGTTAAATATAACCCGGCTATCGTAGGGATTCTCATAATTAATCCTGATAATCCTACAGGAATGGTATACCCGCTGGAGATTCTTGAACGTATTGTTGCCATTGCCAGAGAATTTGATCTTTTTCTGATAAGCGATGAGATTTATGCCAAGGTTACCTACAATGGACAAAGAGCCTTTACTTTAGCTGAATACCTAGGGGATGTCCCAGGAATTGCCATGAAAGGGATTTCAAAGGACTTTCCGTGGCCAGGCTCACGTTGTGGCTGGGTAGAGTTTTACAATAGAGAAAATGAACCGGACTTTGATCAATTTTGCCGTGCCCTTGAAAATGCCAAAATGATAGAAGTCTGCTCCACAAAATTACCTCAATTGGCTATTCCGAAGGTTTTGTCAGACCCCCGTTTCCCAGTTTATAGACAAGAGTTGAATGAAAGAATTGGAAAAAGAAGTAAGTTGATAACTGAGATTCTAGGAACAATTCCACAATTGAAATTTAATGAGACCAAGGGAGCTTTTTATAACGCCATTATTTTTGAAGAAGGGGTACTAAAACCACATCAAAAATTACAAATTGAAGAGGATGGCGTACGGCAATTGGCTGAAAGTTGGGTGGAATCCAAAGACACTTCCCTAGACAAGCGTTTTGTCTACTATTTATTAGCAGCCAAAGGCATTTGTGTGGTCCCAATTTCTTCTTTTTGCTCTGAATTACAAGGTTTCCGAATTACTTTATTGGAAGAAAATGAAGACCTGTTAAGCCATATTTTTACAAATCTTAAGGAAGCTATTTTGGAATATTTGGAGTCTTAGACCTTGCACTTAAATTTTGGTTATTTTCTAATATTATTTAAATATTCTTTTTAACCTAGACACCTATTTATTTGCTAAAAAAATTGTTTGGAGACATTATAGACAACCCTGAGCAAATTGCAAAGGAATTTGGTGCAGGCATGAGAGGATATTTCTATGGAAATATTATCGTGACCCTCCTCAAGGTTATAAATATTAAGATCCAGTTAGACTAGACTTTAACGAACAATTAAATAGTGACGATATACTTCCTGTTTTACAAAAAAAAAGTTAAGTTTTAGAATTGTATACAGGATTTTACAAGAAGAAAACCACCGCCAGAAGCTGATTAGGCTATGATTACTTGATTCATGGCTTATAAAAGTGGAGCTGATTTAGAAAAAATGAAAGAGGTAGATGGAAATTATATGCTTAGTACTATTAAGCCATTTCGAAAAGGAGAAAGCTCAGCCCTTGTTGATCTAATGCAAAGGGAAGGACCAGTATGGCAAGGCGTGGAAAATCGTTTGGAAGAGCCTAGTCATTTTCACAAAATAACTCAATCTTTGGGTGAAAAAATATTTGGTAAAAATGAAGATTAAGTTAAATATTGCTTTATCTGAATTTATTAAAAGCTTATTGTTTAGGGTCTATAGAAAAATCAGTTATCAAAAATAATATTAATTGATTTTTTCAAGACCTTTTTCAATAGTGAATCTATAACCCTTTCCATTAAATTTTCTGATCAGAGATCTTAGACTTATCCACTATTCCCTCGTCAAAGG
>NZ_SMMB01000970.1 GCF_009711365.1 Xanthovirga aplysinae
ATTCATTCATACGATCACGATCCTTCCAATGAAAATTTCGGAGAGGAGGCTGTAACCCAATTGCAGGTAGATGCTGAAAGAGTTTTTAAAACTCTTTTGGTTTTTCTGGATGTTGGGAATTTAGCCGTAGCAGTTGTCCCTGTGGCTAGGCAATTGAACTTAAAACTTATTGCAACAACTTTGGGAGCAAAAAAAGCTAAAATGTGCGATTCCAAGGAGGCTGAGCGAGCAACTGGGTATATAGTGGGAGGGATTAGTCCACTTGGGCAGAAAAAACAATTGCCAACTGTGGTTGATGAAAGTGCAAATAACTGGGATACCATTTACATTAGTGCAGGTAGGAGAGGCTTGGAAATAGAGCTCAAGGCAGAAGATTTATGTACTTTGACTATGGGACGGTTTGCTGATATTTCTAGGTAATGTGAATTAAAATACTTTTTTCTTTTAATAGCGATTCAATTATGACAGTAATAGGAATTAACCATATTAATATTAAAGCTCCTAAAGCACTTTTGAAAGAGGTCAAAGAATTTTACACCAAAATCCTAGGTTTGAAGGTGGGGTTTAGGCCTGAGTTTAATAGTGAGGGATATTGGTTGTATGCTAATAACCAACCTCTGGTGCATCTATCAGAAAACGAAAAAGAAAAAGAGGGAGAATCCTTAGGTCATTTTGATCATTTTGCTTTTAGTTGTTCTGATCTTAAACATTATGTTCAGCAACTGAAAAATGCTAATATCGTTTTTAAAAGCAGTTATCTGCCAGAAGTGAATACTACTCAATTGTTTTTGAGAGACCCTGCTGGTATAAGAGTGGAATTAAATTTTAAAAATGAAAGGTTTTAATGAGAGCGTACGTTCCCTTTTTTTTCATTTAGAAAATGGAGAATTTGAGGCGTTTTTTAATCATGTGGATGAAAAGCTTAAATGGACGGTAATGGGTACTCATCCCTTGGCAGGGGAGTATCATGGTAAGGAATACTTCTTAAGCAAAACTTTTGCTCGTTTAAATAAGCTTCTTGTAGGAGGGGTTCGACTTCGTGTAACGAATATTTTTATGACAGGGAATACTGCTATTGTCGAATTAGAATCCATCTCAACAGCAAAAAATGGGAAGCCTTTTAAAAATAATTATTGTTGGATTTGTCGTTTTGAGAATGGGAAAATTGTGGAGGTACGAGCATACTTGGATTCTGTAGCTGTCCAGAATCTATTTGATGAAAATGAAGAAATATGATCTTGGATTAATAAATCCCCATTTTTTACTTCAAGTATAAAAGAGAGAATTTTGCTTTTGAAAATGAGGAGAGGGTTTATCTTAATATACTATGTCCCCCTCCCCATTTTCTTTAATCTCTTTCCATTAAAGTAAATCTTAGTCCCAGAAAAGCACGGATTCCCTGATTTGATGCGTATACATAGGTAGGGTCAAAAGTATAGCCGTAAGGATTGCTTACCTTATCGTCTACATTCCGATCAAAAGGATCAAACGGCCTCATGATAGCATCATCTGATGGAGTGAAATTTAAAAGGTTTTTTACTCCTCCGTATAAGGTCCATTGGTCAGAAAAGCGTTTGGTGAGTTGAATATTTTGAATGCTAAAAAAGGGCGAATAATCATCTCTGAAGTCATCATCAAGCAATGGTAATTTCATAGGTCCATAGAAATTTCCTGTGTAATCAATGGTAAGATCCCATTTTTGGATTTTATAGCTGACGGTATAGGTTCCTGAAAAATTCTCCGTGAGCAATTGCTTGTGTTTGCTTTTTACGCCCTCTTCTTTTCTTATTTCAAAAACATCCATGAAAGTAAGGCCCAGGTTAACCTCCAGAGGTAGCGTAGCGAAATCTACATCAGTGTTAAGGGATAAACCGGTAGAAACGGCATATCCGTCCAAATTGTCATAAATGATTTGTTGATCGTTGGTTTCATAATCAGCAATTATCTTATTGGTGAAAAAGGTATAAAAAGCTGTTGCATCTAAGCTGATCAACCCAAAATCCTTGCCTATAAACTTTTGATAATTTAGGTTCGCATTATAGGATCGCTCAGGAAGGAGTTCTTCTGCAATCACCACCTCTCGTGCACCTGTTGTAGCGGCATGATCTTCGGTGAAAAGGTTCACCACCCTAAATCCATTTCCGAGGCTAAGTCGAAAAATATTTTGTGGATCAGGGGCCCATTTATAGTTTAATCGGGGAGAAAATATTTCCCCATGTTTTGAATGATGATCTAAGCGAGCACCTAATAATAATTTGTGATGCTCGTTGAATGTAAGTTCATCTTGCAAGAAAATTCCAGGTAAGAGCGTTTCAGCTGGTTCATTAGAACTTTCAGATGCTCCCACTCGAGTAGCAGGAGTATTGTCGTCGTAGTAAGTGTATCTTAAGGCAGCTCCTACTAAAAGGTCATGCGTATCATTGATTTTTTTATCCCAATTCAACTGATTAAAGACTATGTTTTCCTGCGCAATAAAGGAAGTATTTCCATAGCGAGAATCTTGATGGTGATTACTGTAGGAAAAATTATATATAACTTTCTCTCTTTGGAAAGGTAATTGATAAGCCCCCAATAATTCGTAACGGGTGGTGTAAATCGATTCTCCATATACCTGATCTCCTCCTCTATATTCTGGGGTCCATTGCATTTCTCCTCCCCAACGGTCTTCATAAATAAACCTTCCTGCAATAGAAGCGAGTCGATTTGAATTTCTTTTAAAATTCCATTTGTTGAAAAGGGAAATTCGGTTTTGAAGCGTGACATCGGTGAAATTATCCCCATTTTTATCAATGGGTTTACCATAATTGAAATAATTCAAGCCAAAAAGAGAGGTCGCCTTCCCAATTTTGTTTTTGAAGCCCACATCGGTATTGAACTCTTGCCAGTCAGTGGCATAGGCATCTAGTGTAAAAATAGGAGCTTTGTCGGGGCTTTTTGTGATTACATTGATTAATCCACCTACTGCTTCTGAACCATAGAGGGAGGATGCAGGGCCTTTTACTACTTCCAGCCTTTCTACCATGCTATTGGGAATTCCGTTAAGCCCGTAAACCGATGCCAAACCCCCAATAATGGGCATGCCATCGATTAAGGTCATGGTGTAGGGGCCCTCCATCCCATTGATGTGAATATCTCCTGTATTACAAATATTGCAATTGAGCTGAGGCCTAACTCCATTTACTAATTGTAGGGCCTCAAATAGAGCGGGAGTAGGGTTCTTCTTAAAGTAAGCTGGGGTGAATACTTCAACTGGCGCAGGAGATTTTTTTCTGGAAACTTCTTTCATGGTTCCTGTGACCACCACCTCATCCAGTTCGGATAGTTTTTCTTGCAATTCAATATCAAGAATTAGTGGAGAAGAGTTTTGGATATTTATTGTTTTTCCGAATGATTCATAGCCCATTGCGGAGACCTGTAGCGAATAATTACCGAAAGGAATATCACTTAATTCAAAATTTCCATTGGCATCGGAGGATGTGCCAAAAGTAGTATTTTCCAATCCAATATTAGCAAAAATAATGGCTTTGCCCCTATTTTTTACCTGTCCCTTTATTGAGCCTTTTCTTTCTTGGGCTTCGGATTCGAGACTATTGAAGGTGAAAATAAAGAAAAGTAGTATTAGTTTTTTCATAGGGATAGATTGATTTTTTTTACAAATCTAAATATAAAAACCATAAAACTAAAATAAAGTTTTAGCCTTGTCTAAAAATTTATTATGGTTGAACTTATTGTTCTGTGCATGATATCTTGAACAGACACTGGTTGTTATCTGAAAATATTTTTGAACGGAATGGGTTTTTAATTAAAAGAAGTGAAATTTGAGGGGTTGAAACAATGGTCTGAAGGGATGTGAAATTTTTGAAGTATTTGAAGGCATAGAAGGAATAAAAATTTCCAAAAAAGATTGAATCTAAAAGTGATGAGTACTTCTAACATTCTTTTCCTGGAAAACTAGGGTTCTTAAAAAACAATTTTTGTCCTTCGAGTTGTAAGGTGAAGGCAAAAGAAAAGCCATCTTTGAAACAAGGATGGCTTTTGTATTTTATTATCCTGACTAGTAATGTCAAACTGCTGATTCAAGCTTCACTGCTCCTTGAATAATATCTTCCACCACCTTTGGTTCTAGAAGAGTAGTGGTGTCCCCTAGGTTGGAGGTATTTCCCTCTGCTACCTTACGTAAGATTCTTCTCATTATTTTTCCGGATCGAGTTTTTGGGAGGTTCTCGACAAACTGAATTTTTTCCGGTCGAGCAATTTTACCAATTTGTTCATCTACCATCGCAATGATTTCCTCCCTTATTCTTCCTCTGTCTTCAGGAACATGATCCCCACAGATTACATAGGCATAGATACCTTGTCCTTTAATTTCATGAGGGTAACCCACTACTGCTGATTCAATAATTTCGGGATGTTCATCAATGGCATTTTCTATTTCAGCAGTTCCAAACCGATGGCCTGAGACATTTATTACGTCATCAATCCTCCCGATAATTCTGTACATTCCATCACGATCTCGTTTGGCGCCATCGCCGGTAAAGTAATATCCTTTATAAGAAGAAAAATAGGTTTTTCGGCAACGTTCATGGTCACCGTAAGTGGTTCGTATCATTGATGGCCATGGAAACTTTATGCATAGATATCCTTCTTTTTCATTTTCCTTGATTTCATCCCCATTTTTATCCAATAAAACTGGTTGGATTCCAGGAAGTGGATAGGTTGCAAAGGTCGGTTTGTTTTCTGTAATATTGGCCAAAGGAGAAATCATGGCTCCCCCGGTTTCGGTTTGCCACCAAGTATCTACTATTGGACACTTCTTTTTACCAATGTGTTCGAAGTACCAATACCAGGCCTCTTCATTAATAGGTTCTCCTACTGTACCGAGTACTTTTAAGGAGTTGAGTTTATAATTTCTTACAAAAGACAGGTCACTTGCCATTAGCGAGCGGATTGCTGTTGGAGCTGTATAAAAAATATTAACCTGATGTTTGTCCACAACCTTCCAGAAACGTCCAGCATCTGGGTAAGTAGGAACGCCTTCGAACATTAAGGTAGTTGCACCACTCAATAAAGGGCCGTAAATTAAATAAGTGTGTCCAGTAATCCACCCCACATCCGCAGAACACCAGTAAACGTCTCGGTCTTCATATTGGAAAACATTTCGAAAAGAATACTCGGCGTATACCATATAACCTCCGCAGGTATGGACCACTCCTTTGGGTTTTCCTGTAGAGCCGGAGGTGTAGAGAATAAAAAGCATATCTTCGGCATCCATTTCTTCTGCAGGGCAATCGGAAGTTACCTTTTCTATTTCCTCATGCACCCAAACATCCCTTCCCTCTTCCATTTTTATGGGATGAGCAGTTCTTTGAACCACCAAGACTTTTTTTACAGAATGACAGGTTTCAAGAGCTGAGTCTATAGTATCTTTTACTGGAAGCTTTTTGGGCCCTCTATACATACCATCTGTAGTAATTACCATGCTGCAGCTGGCATCATTTATTCTGTCTGCAATGGCCTGGGCAGAGAAACCAGCAAAGACAACTGAGTGTATGGCTCCAATTCGAGCACAGGCAAGTACAGCTATTGTTATTTCTGGGATCATAGGCATATAGATGCAAATGCGGTCCCCTTTTTTTGCTCCGTTCTCTTTTAAAACGTTTGCATATTTACATACTTTTTCATGCAATTCGGCATAAGTAAGGTGAATGGGCTGATCCCTTGGGTGATTAGGCTCCCAGATGATAGCGGTTTGTTTGCTTCTTTTTTCTAAATGACGATCTAAGCAATTTTCCGTAATATTTAATTTGCCATTAACGAACCATTTCACTTGGGGCTGTTTAAAATCTCCTTGCAAAACATGGTCCCATTTCTTTTTCCACTGAAAAGTGGAAGCAATATCGGACCAAAATCCTTCCGGGTCATTCACACTTTGTTTATATGAATTTTTATATTCCTCAAATGAA
>NZ_SMMB01000507.1 GCF_009711365.1 Xanthovirga aplysinae
CCCAACAACCCAGCAAGATATTTTACAACCAAAAAGAATAAGCCAAGCCAAAATTAGAAATATTAATTAAGCGGGTGAGAACTGCACATCTTACCCCTTCCACAAAAGACCACCAAAAAACACAGAGGAAACGTAAAAATCAAAGCCCCTAAAAGAAAATTAGACGCCAAACATCTCATACCTATACCGTTAGAGAAAACCCGATAGTTAAAGGCACTTTATTTAAAATGGGAACAAATTAAAATAGCTAACCTTTTTACAAACAGTAAATGGTTATTGATACCAAAATGAATTCCGCTCATATATCCTTTCCCAAAACAATTAATAAAACCAGTTTATAAAATAGCCTCAATTAATTTATATATAATTCAAAGAACCTTTATGAATAATACCAGAGTTGAGCAAAAATAAACCCTCCTTTTAAATAATTCTATTAACTTAGATATACAATTTTTACTACATCTTATTTACTATAAATATTTATAAATGGCTTTTAAAGGAAAATTATTTATAGACGAACTTGAATTAAACTTACTAGAATACGATCTGGAATTCCAACAACCCTTGGGTTTTCAATCCAGACCAAACGATAGCGTCAAAGGAGGGATTTTTAATGTGGTTTTTGAAAAACAGGAACAAGCCAACTACCTGTTGAATTGGATGGCCCAGGCCGACATGCGTAAAAATGGTCATATCAGTTTTTCGGGGCAGGAAAGTGAAGGGGTACTTTACAAACAAGAGTTCTGGGATGCCTATTGTATAGGTTACAAGGAAACCTTCTGGAACGACTCTTCAGAACCCATGGCGGTTCGACTCACCTTCGCTGCTGGGATTATCCGAAATAACAAAGGTACCATTTTTAAACAAAGTTGGCATTTAACGGATATTGGTTCCATGTCAGAGGAAGTTCAACAAGAAGAAGAGCAACAAGAAGGACAAGTACTTTCTGCCATGATCACCGATTTGGAGGGAATGGAAAAGGAAAAATTGGTTCCTGATGAGAATGTATTGTTAATCTTGGAAACGGAATATTTAACGGGAAAAACCATTAATGTTGATCTGAATGAGGAAGAAAATGTAAGTTTCAAATATCAGGGAACCTTATTAGCCGATGATGTAATCAGAGGCTACACTGTTAAAGGAGAAAGAGATGAGATTCAATTGGAGGTAGTGGGAAAGGAGGCCAAAAATGGTTAAAGTAAATATTACTTATGGAGGAAAAAGAACCCAATACAAAGTTGATTCGGAGCCACCAAAACCTAAGGTTATTGTAGATTTCAGGCCCTCCAATAACTATGATGGGGAATACGGCTTTGATTACATGCGCAACAAAAAAGATAAAGGGGATTATATTACCTATAAAGATATAATGGGAACCAATAATGGTACACAATTTACAAAATACCCTACAGATACCCAATACAACAAATTAAAAGACGACCATTACAACACACTATCCCTTCCCTGGCATAAAGACCAAAATGGAAAAGAGGTGGAGTATTTGCAAAGTTGGCTAGCCCTATACCCTGGCCAAAGTGCTACACTGAGTGTTCAAATAGATACCTTGGAAAACCCCCAAGAACTAAAACTGGAGTATGATAAAAAACTCTTTAAGCTCAATACAGATAGCATTCCCGCCCAAAAAAAGGGAAAAAACCGACTCGGTGATCACCTGACCATTAGCTGCCTGAAAGAATTTAGCAGTGATCAGGAAATTAAAGTCATGTACAAAGACCGGCAAGTGGGACAATTGAATGTGCTAAAAAATGATAAAAACAACCGCTATAAGGCTAAAGTGGTCTTTGTAAGAGTAAAAACAGAACTCTTACAAAGGACAAAGTTAACCGGAAATACCATTAATTCTTCAGGTGCTCCTGAAAAAGAAATGTTAGAACGTTACTTGAAACAATCCTTAATTAAATTAGAGCTGGTAGAAAAGGGATTTAATCTTACACTGAAGGATCCTATTACAAAAAAGCCTCTTTATCCA
>NZ_SMMB01000309.1 GCF_009711365.1 Xanthovirga aplysinae
ATGGGGAGAGAAACTTTGTTATCCATCAAAGTGGAGCCACCAGGAATTATCTACATATAGCCCCTAGTAAAGAAAAAGGGAGCAATACAGCCGATTGGGGAAAAGGGATCAAGATTCACTCTACGGGTTATTTAGAGACCTTAAGTAATCTTAGAGTTAACGGTTCTACGCAATTGGAAGGCTCTCTTACCACTCAGGAGTTCCTCTTCTCTCAAGGCACTTTCCAGGAATCAGACATCAGAAGCAAGGAGGATATTTGTGGGTTGCATCAGGTATTGGACAAAGTGATGCTAATGAATCCAATACAATACCGATACAAAGCAGATAAAAAAAGAAAACTCAAACATTTGGGCTTTGGGGCACAGGAAGTTAAAGAACTCTTTCCCGAATTGGTATACTACTCTGAAGAAAAAGACTTGTACAGTCTTAATTATGGTAACCTCGGAGCTATTAACACTGCGGCTATCCAGGAGATCAATGTTTGCTTACACCAGGGGTTGAGCCAACAAAAAAATGCTATTGAAGAACAAAAGGCAGTTGGAATACAACAAAAAAGAACACTAAGGCGGCTGGAAAATCAAGTAAAAAGTCAAAAGAGAATTATTCAGAACCAAAAGGAAAGGATAGAAGCTCAGCAGGAAACTAATGCATGGCTAAAAGAAAACCTTCAACTCCAGGAAATTAAAATTCGTCAGCAGGCGGAAGAAATGCAGGAAGTGAAAAACCTACTTGCTGAGTTGTCTGCTCCCACTTTGGAAAAGATGGGTAAGAAATGGCGTTCCTTGTTTGGACAATAAAGTTTGCTTGGTGCAAGCTCAGGGAAAGTTAGTTTCGGTTTTTTCCAACTCTTCTCCTTCTAGAGATACTCCTATTTATTGGGTTCATTTTCTATTTGGGGAGAGATGGATGAAGTCAATGAGAGTTAATCGAAGGTGTAAAATAAAAAGGGAAAACATCCCTTTTTAATCTTTTTAGCGCAAAGAGTAAGCAGGGGAACCAGTTAATAAACCCAATTGTCGCCCCTACCAAAAAAAATATACCAATGAAAAAATTACATTTTACAGAAGGCGGCCGTATGCT
>NZ_SMMB01000263.1 GCF_009711365.1 Xanthovirga aplysinae
GATGCCAACAAAGCATACATCGGCCGTTATCTATCATTACTAAGAATAAATTATATTGGGGAAAAAAGAGAAAAAGTTTGGTAACTGCGTAATATGTGGTGAATATGGAGTCCTGACTCAAGAACATGTTCCTCCAAAGAGAGCATTTAATAATAACCGCTATTATGTTCATTTAATTAATGACGAAGATCCTTTGGCCGAACCAGTAAAAAAATGGTATAAACAAGGAGGGATACGATTTTATACATTATGTGAAAAATGTAATAACAACACTGGTGCATGGTATGCCAATGAATATATTGACTGGTGTTACTTCGGTATGGATATTTTACGGAGAAGTAATGGACGACCTAGCTTATACTACTTCAATAAAATTTATCCACTTCGCGTGATTAAGCAAATCATCGTAATGATGTTTTCGGTTAACAATGATTCAATTTTCAGAGAATTAAATCCATATTTAGAACAATTTGTGCTGAATAAATGGATGAATCATTTACCTCCTGAGTATAATGTCTATGTTTACTATAATATAAGAGGAAAACCTAGATACAAGGGATATACTGTATCATATGATAAGGGTAAAATATCAGTTCTATGTGAGGTTACATATCCTCCCTATGGCTTTGTTTTGACACTGCAAGATTCTCCTCCGCCAGATGATCGTTTAACTAAAATAAGCCATTTTGCAGACTTTCAATATGATACAGAATGGGAAATTGAATTAAATCTCAATTCCCTTCCAACTTGGTTACCTAATATACCAGCTGATTATAGAACTAAAGAGGAAATCCAAACAGCTATACTAAACTCAAAACAAAGAAAAAGATAGATAACAATGGCGAGCTGCCATGCTTTTCCATCGCACAAAAAAACCGACGCGAAAAAAGCACAGCAGCCAGCCG
>NZ_SMMB01000260.1 GCF_009711365.1 Xanthovirga aplysinae
GAAAAAAGCACAGCAGCCAGCCGGACCGTTACCTGCAAGCAGCATTTATCAAATGAATTACTTCGAATTAAAATATCAAAGGAAAAAATCAATTGTAGGCAATGGATATAATCAAATTGATTTGCCAGACGGATACAAGTATGATTCAGTGGGTTCAATATGCCAAATTGATAAGGAGAACTATAAAAATTATAACCTCAATATAAAAGAACTGGCCCTCGCTAATGGTGTAAGAAAGACTGACTTTTTATCTCAGGTGTTTATCAACAAAGGACTAGTGCTTAGCGAGAATGCTAAAAATTATCTTTTGGACCTTAAATTACCTGACCATACGGTATTTCCTATTGCTATTTTTGACGGACATCAGCACTCAAATTATTTTTTGCTATACATCTCATTTGATATACTAGATTATACAATATTCGAAGAGTCATCATTTTATACTGTAGATGGACTTAGACAAAAAAGTCAATTTACAATAACAAGTAAAGAGCAATACACTAATTTATCGGAACAGGTAAAGAAGTCCTATGAAGGCTCTCAAAAACTTCATGACAGTCTCGGATTCCCGAGCATTGGTAAATCGAATCAAATAATAGAGCAAGGGCGAAATTCAATTTCTCGATTTGGTTACAGTCAATTGTCTTTGGCAAGCTCTTTAAATTATGATATTGTCTATGATTACAGTTCTATCTATGTTTCAGAACACTTTAAAGACTTAATCACTCATAACGGATTAACTGGTGTGGATTTCGATAAACCAAAAAGAATAAAAATTGCCAGCAGGTAACAATGGCGAGCTGCCATGCTTTGCAAGTGCTCAAAAATACCGACGCTAATAAAGCACAGCAGCCAGCCGGGCCGTTGTGTGTCACCCACCAAATGAAATGAAT
>NZ_SMMB01000531.1 GCF_009711365.1 Xanthovirga aplysinae
GGGTAGTGTTACAAAAGTGCACCTTGTAATTCCAGGTTATAATTACAGAAGAAGTATTTCAGAGCCCCAATATGATGCTCAACTTTTTTACACACTATTGATGCTCATTTGTAACAAACCTCTAAATTTTTTGTTTTTAGGTGAAAAGAGAATTTTGGAAGGCTAAATAAGGCACTTGTTGAGTGCATAGCAGGAGGGTACGGACGAAAAAAGTTTAGACGAACAGCCATGCGCATATCAGAGAAAAAACCCTTTTCTGAGAGTATAATTTGGGATTTTCAAAGAAAATATTATAGCCGATCCGGTGTAAATGCCTGGAGGAAAGGAGAGGTCCCTCACTACGTTACAAGCAATTCGGTAATGGGTAAAACCTATGCTCAATTGGTTTTGGCTTTTTTAAAAGATTTGAGTCAGGAGGGAAAAACTAAAGAAACGGTTTATTTATTGGAATTAGGAGCCGGGCACGGACGGCTTTGTTATCATTTTTTTAAACATTTTGAAAAGCTGTATACACCCTTTTCTGATCAAATCCCTGCTTTTTGCTATATTTTGAGTGATTTTGCCGAATCAAATATTTCCTTTTTAAAAAACCACCCCCACTTAAAACCTTATGTAGAAAAAGGATGCCTGGATTTTGCTTTATTCGATTGTACGCAATCCAAAGAAATTCAGCTACAACACGCCAATATAAGCATTAAGGAGAGGTCCTTGGAACAACCTTTAATTGCTGTTGGCAATTATTTCTTTGATTCTATTCCCCAGGAACTCTTTTATATAAAAAATGGAAAATTGTACCAAGGTTTAATCAGCTTAAAAGAAAAGGATAAACGTACAGCAGACGGCCATAAAGCTACTAACTTAGAAAAGCTGCAAGTCAATTATAGTTATTCTCCCCTTTTTAAACCGCCTTACAAAGAAACTTATTTAAATGAGCTGCTTTCCGACTATTTGGATAAGTTTTCCAATACACATGTATTGTTCCCTTACATCGGGATTAGGTGTCTCCATCAATTGCAGCGATTGTCTAAAAAGGGTCTTCTGTTAATAACCGCCGATAAAGGATATCATAGAGAAGCCTCCTTAAAGGGAAGAAAGGCCCCTCTCCTGGTTCATCATCATGGATGTTTTTCATTGACGGTAAATTATCATGCCATAAAAAAATACTGCGAAAACAGAGGAGGCCTGGCCCTTTTTCCCGGGCATTCTGTGAACAGCATTAACCTAGGCTGCCTATTGTTTTTACCCAATCCAGCGCAATTTATAGAAACCAAGGTCGCTTACGAATATTTAGTAAATGACTATGGACCCGATGATTATTTCAGTATTAAAAAGACCCTGGAAAGAAATTTCTCTTCCATGAGTCTTCCTAATATCATGGCAGCTTTACGATGTAGTGGCTATGATGCCCGTTTGTTTGGACAAATGTTTTCACGGATCATGAAGATTCTCTCAAAGGAAAAAATCAGAAAAGAGGATGCTCAAAGTTTTATTGAAATGACGGATCGAATTTGGGATATGTATTACCCCATAGGAGAACGAAATGACCTGGCTTATCAGATCGCCAGACTTTTGTACCAATTAGGAGCGTATAAACAATCCGTTAGCTATTTTCAGTATTCTATGAGAAAAAACTATGATCAATCAATCAATGTTCTTTATCATCTCGCTCGTTGCTTTTACCAGCTAAATGATTGTGCAAAAGCTTTAAGCTATGCTAAAAAAATTAATGCCCTGGATAAGGAACATGAAGGCGCACTGAAATTACTCCATGAATTAGGCAAAAAAACTTATTTAAGGTAAATTTAAATATAAAAGCTCGTCTTTTAAATGTTTTTAGACACCCTCTAAGCACTTGCTGCGTAATTCTCGTTGCTCACAATGAAGCAGCAAGAAGGAAGATCAGGCCGGTAGTTTGGCAAACCATTTATTCTGTCCATTACACTCTGGTGCAACTTAGCCCCCGGTGGAATTGATCGTTCTACCGCAGGCCAAAGTCGCCATAAGCCTGTCCTAGAGTTATGAAGTGGCGCCAGGGGGTTTTGAGTTAGTGATTTTTTCCAGCCTTTTCTGAGCTTTAGGCCGCAATTTGATGCCCGGTCCATATGCCACGTAAAGGCAATATCAGAAAGTCCTCTCTCATCATACCAA
>NZ_SMMB01000049.1 GCF_009711365.1 Xanthovirga aplysinae
GGCAAAGCTATGTCGCAAAGTATGCGGACTAACCTTTTTTCTTATGCCTGCTTGCTTGGCGGCACGTTTAACAATTTTCTGTACGCTTGTAGGGCTGTACTTCTTTCCCATTTCCCCTTCTAACAAATACTCTTTGGGACGGAAGATTAAATAATATTTCCTAAGGTCTGTTAGTAAATTATGACTCAATATGGTGTATCTGTCTTTATTCCCTTTACCATCTTTGATGTGGATGAGCATTCGATCAC
>NZ_SMMB01000197.1 GCF_009711365.1 Xanthovirga aplysinae
TTTTACCGAAGGCGGCCGTATGCTGCATAATGATGACCTGCAAATTATGCAGGATGAACTATTCATTGCCCTGGAAGAACAATATAAAGGTATGGGTGCCTTTATATTCAGTGGATGTACGATAGGAGAAGGTACAGATCCCGAGACCTATACCATAAGCCCTGGATTGGTTTATATCAATGGGAAGATTTTACAATTTACCGGCAACAGTCAGAATACTTCTTCCCAAACTTTTAATTCTCTATATCTGGTGGAAGGCCCTGCCACACCTCAGGAATATTACCTCCTAAACTCAGGAGGTAGGGCCCCAAAACGAATTTTATACCAGGCAGAATTGGTAACGACAAAGCCCCAGGAAGGAGAATACATCAAAATAACTCTGGATGGTGGTAGAAACTATGCTGATGCCATGCAAGGGGCTTTTAAAGCATTAAGTATTGGACATGAAAACGATGACTTTAGTGGACATGCTACCCTAGATGTAGGGGGAGATGTAAGGGCAAGTGGCTCATTGGATTTAGAAGGAAATATTAATGTCGGCAATTCCATTAAATCTAGTGGATCCGCAGAAATCGGGAATTCTTTAGCCGTAAACACGATTTTGAAAGATGGTCTTGCCGTCTATGTTCGTGGAAATTCACGCTTCGCTAGA
>NZ_SMMB01000116.1 GCF_009711365.1 Xanthovirga aplysinae
ATAAACATTGGTTTCCTTTCAATTTTTATAGAATAGAGGATTATGTTCAATATGCACCCTTTATTATTTTATTTTCCCTTAAGCTATTGGGATTTCAGTCCCTAAGTGAAATTCGAAATCTGGCCTTGTTCTTTGTCCTTTCTGCTGCATTAGGACTCATCATAACCCATAGTTTAAAAGAAATTACGGATATGGCTAGACCACCTGGAAAAGGTATTTATTCTAGCTTATCATTTCCATCCGGACATACCTGTACAGCATTTATTGGTGCCACACTTTTGTTTAAAGAATATGGGCGGTTACATCTATTTATAGGTATACTAGCTTTTACTCTTTCTATCTTCGTAGGAATTTCCCGAATTATTAATCATGAACATTGGTTTCCT
>NZ_SMMB01000253.1 GCF_009711365.1 Xanthovirga aplysinae
GGGTACCTGACTGTATACCAATTCCATAATTAGTGTTCCAAAGATTAATCATCTGGCGAGTTGTACTACCAAAAATCAGGGCTCCTGTAGTTGTTGTATTGCCGGTAGTGTTGGTGTTACCGTTAAAAGTCAAAGTGTTTGCTGCAAAGTCACCGTATATCAAAGGGGTGGTTGTATCGGTATTGTCGATATAGAGTTTATTGCTACCCGATTCATTGTATCCTGCCGATTTTCCTATAAAAATATTTAAGTTTCCTTTATTATTGTATCCTGCCCTATGTCCTAGAAAAGTATTGTTGGAACCATTAGATAGGAGTCCGGCCTCACCTCCCACCAAAACATTAGAATTACCAGTCAAATTATCACGCCCCGCCGATCTTCCTATGTAAGTATTATGAAAACCTGATTGGTTCCGCGCTCCAGTTTCCATTCCTAAAAAAGCATTACCATAACCAGTAGTAAGGTCATATCCACTATAAGCTCCTACAAAAACATTTTCCTTACCACTACTGCTACCTGGTGCTGCAAGGAATCCTACCATAACATTGTTATCTCCACTGGCTCTAGATCCAACATTCCACCCTATAAGAGTATTTTGATCACCTGTAAGGTCGCGACCAGCATAATCACCTAGCAAAGTATTCCAAGAACTCTGCCCAAAGGCTGTTTGAAATGGACTTAAGCCAGCAAGAAAAAAAATAAGGGTAAGGTATTTTAGCTGTTTAAAGGTCC
This sequence comes from Xanthovirga aplysinae, assembly GCF_009711365.1. Lineage (GTDB taxonomy): Bacteria > Bacteroidota > Bacteroidia > Cytophagales > Cyclobacteriaceae > Xanthovirga > Xanthovirga aplysinae. The sequence continues at coordinate 733 of NZ_SMMB01000253.1, forward strand.
TTCTTGGGATAGAAGTGTTTTTGGTCCTTTTCTTTTTTTGAAAGCTATTTATTGATGTTTCAATGGTTGAATTAAAACGCCAACTAGAATTTGAGTAAAAAGTAAAATTCTTCATAAAAATTGGTT
>NZ_SMMB01001070.1 GCF_009711365.1 Xanthovirga aplysinae
AAACATTAAGCACTATAATAACTTAATAATCTATACTTCGGAAAAAATCACTTCCAAAATATCCTTTAACAGCACCGTTAAAAATTCATTTAAAAAAAAACACTATATTGAGCATATTTTTACATTTTTTTAATCATTCCAATTACCAATGTTCAAAAATAGTTTTCGCTTGTTCGCAGCTGCATTTTTTATAAGCAGTTTTGTTCATGCCCAAAAGAATGAATCACCCTTGCAATTAAAAGACATTATGAAGGGTGAAAAATTTATAGGCTATTCGCCTAAAAATATAAGATGGGCAACAGACAGTCAAAAGGTCTTTTTCGACTGGAATCCTGACCAGAACCCTGGAGACTCTCTTTACTCTATTTCACCCAATTCTGAACAACTTCAAAAAGTAAAGCCAGAAGAAAGACGAAAGCTACCCTCTTTTTCGGGAGTGTTCAATCAAGGCAAAACACAAAGAGTTTATGTAAAAAATGGAGATCTTTTTTTACAAAACATGGAAGATGGTAGTGTTCACCAACTAACAAACACTTTGGCTCAAGCTTCCTTCCCTTCATTTTCTGGAGACAATAAAAAAATCATATTTACAATGAAGGGAAATCTTTTCAGCCTGGAAAAAAGCTCAGGACTGATCAGCCAATTGACAGATTTTAGAAGCGGAAAGGAACACAAAACGGCTGGGAAAATTACCAATAAGCATGATAAATGGCTTTATGATGATCAACTTGAAAATTTTGAAATTCTCAATGAAAGACATCAAAATAAAGAATTAGCAAAAAAACAGAATAAAAGAGATCATGCCAAAAGGCCTAAAAAAATATTTATCGGTAATAAAAGGGTAAGTCAAATTCAATTAAGCCCGGATGAAAAATTTATTACCTATCGCTTAACTCAAAAAAATCCGGAAACAAAAAATACTATTGTCCCTGATTATGTAACTGAAACAGGTTATACAAAAGATTTAAATGTCCGAACAAAGGTAGGTAATGAAGGTGCTTTCTACGAAACAGCTATTTATAATATTGAGAAGGACACGACTTATTTGATTCAAACTGCAAAAATCCCAGGAATCAGAGATATTCCAAAATATCTTTGGAGCGACAATCAAGGAAACGGACCGAAATCAAAGAAAGAATCTAAAAGAGTTCCCCAGGCCGAAAAAGACAGAAATGTAGTAATTCATGGTCCTTTCTGGTCTGAGAATGGGAATACTGCAGTGATCATTGTACGAGCTTTGGACAACAAAGACCGGTGGATTATGAAATTGGACCCAAATACAGGAGAACCTTCTCTATTAGACAGGCAGCATGACGATGCTTGGATTGCAGGACCAGGCATTAGCTGGAGCTTCTCTGCTGGCTCTGTTGGTTGGATGCCTGACAATATAAATTTTTGGTTTCAATCCGAGGAAAGTGGATATTCTCATCTCTACACTGTAAATGTCCACTCCGGTAAAAAGACCACTCTTACAAAAGGAGAGTTTGAGATTTATAATCCATTTATTTCCAAAGACAAAAAATTCTGGTATTTCGAAGCCAATAAATCAGATCCTGAAATTCGCCATTTTTACAAAATGCCTTTAAATGGAGGCAAAATAACTCAATTGACCTCCATGAATGGAGGAAATGAAGTGGCTTTATCTCCGGATGAAAAGTGGTTAGCGATTCGCCATTCAACTGCTAATCAACCTTGGGAGCTTTACATTCAGGAGAATAAAACCGGAGCAAAAGCTAGGAAAATCACTTCATCACAAACCGAAGATTTTAAAGCATACACTTGGAGAAAACCTGAATTTGTTACTTTCGAGGCAAGAGATGGAGCTCAAGTTCATGCTAGGCTTTATAAACCAGAATCAGCCGAAAATAACGGACCGGCTATAATATTTGTTCATGGGGCAGGATATCTTCAAAATGCCCATCAATGGTGGAGCAGCTACTTCAGAGAGTATATGTTCCACAATTTATTGGTTGATAATGGCTATACCGTTTTGGATATAGACTACAGAGGCAGTGCGGGTTACGGCCGAGATTGGAGAACAGGAATTTACCGACATATGGGTGGAAATGATCTAAACGATCAGGTCGATGGAGCAAAGTGGTTAGTAGAAACTCAAAATATTGACCCTAACCGATTGGGAATTTATGGAGGTTCCTATGGTGGGTTTATTACTTTAATGGCCATGTTTACAGAACCAGGAGTATTTCAGGCTGGAGCTGCTTTAAGATCGGTAACGGATTGGGCCCATTACAATCACCCTTATACTTCGAACATCTTAAATACTCCTATCACTGATAGCTTAGCCTATCGTAAAAGCTCTCCTATCTATTTTGCTGATGGCTTATCAGGAGCATTATTAATTGCACATGGAATGGTAGATACCAATGTTCATTTTCAAGATGTTGTACGTCTTTCCCAAAGATTAATTGAATTGGGCAAAGAAAACTGGGAATTGGCGGTTTACCCTATGGAAAATCATGGGTTTAAAGAGGCATCTAGTTGGACAGACGAATACAGAAGGATATTTAAATTATTCGAAGAAAATCTCAAGAAAAATAATCTCTGATTTTTTTTAGTGCAGGAAAGAAATGATTCCTGCACCTTTTTTATTTTTTAAACCCCATCTAAAATAACCAAGGAGACCAAAGTGAAAAATCTTTTCTCAACCATTTTCTAAACTTTTTACTATGAAAAAGATCTCATCCTACCTTCTGATTTGCTTTACACTAGTTGCTTGTCAAGCAAAAAAGAAAAATCAGCCCCAGCAAGAAAAGAGTACAATAGGAGTAATTAGCAGCAATGGAAGTGTAGTTACGGCCCATCCCTTAGCTTCCCAAATCGGAGTTGATATATTAAAATCCGGTGGAAATGCTTTTGACGCAGCCGTAGCGGTCCAATTTGCACTTGCTGTTTCATATCCAAGAGCCGGAAATATTGGCGGTGGAGGTTTTGCTGTATTCCGAAATAGTAATGGGGATACCGGGAGTCTCGATTTCCGGGAAAAAGCCCCTCTGGCAGCCACAAAAGACATGTACCTTGACAAAGATGGTGAAGTTATAAAAGGATTAAGTCTCAAAGGTTCTCTAGCTGTAGGTGTACCAGGGAGTGTAGATGGAATGGTTGAATTACACCAGAAATACGGAAACTTACCTTGGGAAGAGCTTGTACAACCCGCAGTAAATCTGGCGGAAAATGGAGTGATTTTAACGAAATTTGAGGCCGACAAACTAAACACCTTTCAAGAAAACTTTAAAGAAGTTAATAATACTTCCATCTATCTCAACAACGAAAAGGGTTGGATTAAAGGAGATACTTTATATCATCAAAATCTGGCGAGCACCTTAAAACGTATTCGAGATAAGGGACGAGCTGGTTTTTATTCCGGTGCCACAGCTCAACTATTGTTAAAAACTCTTAAAAAACATGATGGAATTATTACCCAAGGAGACTTGGATCATTACCATTCCGTTTGGCGAGAAGCTATTGAGGTTCCCTATAAAAATTACAAAATCATTTCAATGCCCCCACCTTCCAGCGGAGGAATTGCATTAGCACAATTAATGGAAGGATCTGAAAATTACGATCTCAAAAATTCGGGCTATAATACAGCTGAGACCATTCATATTATGACAGAATTGGAGCGTCGGGTTTACGCAGACCGTGCAACCTTTCTGGGTGACCCTGATTATGTGGAAATTCCTCAGGAAATGCTATTAAGTAAAGATTATCTACGCAACAGAAATAGTTCCATATTACCAGGTAAGGCGACCCCATCCGCTGAAATAAAAGAAGGAAAGGTAGATATTATTGAAAGTACAGAAACCACTCATTTTTCAATAGTAGACAAAAAAGGAAATGCTGTTTCTATCACCACTACCCTAAATGGGAATTATGGTAGTAAATTATTGGTGGAAGGTGCCGGATTTTTACTAAATAATGAAATGGATGATTTCAGTATAAAACCTGGACATCCAAATCAATTTGGCTTGGTAGGAAATGAGGCAAATGCAATTGAAGCTGAAAAAAGAATGCTTAGTTCAATGACTCCTACGATTGTTGAAAAAGATCATCAATTATTTATGGTAGTTGGTACACCGGGAGGTTCTACCATAATTACTTCTGTTTATCAGACTATCCTAAACGTAATTGAACATGGAATGACCATGCAAGAGGCTGTAAATGCCAAGAAATTCCATCACCAATGGCTCCCGGATCAAGTTTTGATAGAAAAAGGTGCTATTGATAATGGAACTCGAAATAAACTCAAGGAAATGGGATACACCTTAAAAGATGTAAAGAGTTTAGGAAAAATGGAAGCGATTCTTATCCTTCCTGATGGCACAATGGAAGGAGCAGCTGATTATACAAGAGGAGATGACACGGCCTTTGGCTATTAACAAAAAGGAGGATCGATAGTCATTTACCTTATCAATCCTCCTCATTTCTTTCTTTTACTTTTTAATCACTTTAAACTCAACCCGACGATTCTTCTCCCTACTTTCCTCATTCAAATTACTGCCTAAAGGGCGAGAGCTTCCATATCCTTTTCCCTTAATCCGCTTTACCTTAATTCCACGTGCCACTAGATAAGCTTTCACCACGTCTGCCCTTTTTTGAGAAAGTTCGAAATTTGCTTTAGCGCTACCCTGGTTATCAGTATGTCCAGAAAGTTCGATACTAATTTCCGGATTGTCTTTTAAAACCTCCACCACCTGATCAAGTTGAGGAAAAGAACTATCCAGTAATTCAGCCTTACCCCTTTTAAATAAGACATTTTCTAATTGAAAAGTGGCACCTATTTCCAAAGGAAGTAAATGATATATTTCTCTAATTGTGGTATCATTTTCTATCCTCCACTGGTTAACCTGCTTTTCAAATGTCATATATCCATTCGCTTTAACAGTCACCAAATATTGTTGACTCAACGGCAAAACTGTATTAAAACTCCCCTCTACGGCAATGCTTTGGGAGGAGGGGCCATTTTTACCAACCATGTCATAGGTTACCATTACAGCTGGAACTTCTTTCCCGGATTTAGCGTCCAAAACCTTTCCTTCAATAGTGATAACCGGTTTCTCCTTAACTTCCTCAGATAATTCAACTTCAATATTTTTCTCAGAATCTTGAAGTGCATTGTCAAGAGGGTTATCATCAATGATACCTTCATCAATTATTCCTGAGGCAGTTACGGAGCTTGGATCGACAGGTTCAATATTCATAGCTTCAGCTTCAAAAACAGATAAATTTTCAGCCTCACCATTGGCAAGAGATCTTTCCACATCTCTTATCCGGATTCTTTTTAAATCTCCTAAACCTTGGCTTGTCTGAGTGGAAATATAATAGGCAAAATCCCCTCCAATCGGAAGTAAGTAAGAAAGCTCAATGCCACTACTGTTCACATTAGGACCCAAATTCTGAGGCTCTGACCAATTTATCCAACTATCGTCAAGTCGTTTACTCCAATAAAGATCCCTTCCTCCCATTCCATTTCTACCATTGCTGGAAAAATATAAAGTCTTATTATCTGCTGCCAGGAAAGGCGTCATTTCTTGAAAAGCAGTATTTATTATATAGCCAAGATTTCGCGGAGCGGACCAACTTCCATCAGTTTGTTTAAAACTCACATATAGATCCTCATTTCCATAACTTCCATAAGAATCGATAGACATCAACAAAATTCTACCATCAGCCGATAAGCTCATACTTTGATTGTCAGATCGGTTTAAAAACCCACGAATTATCACCCTTTCAGGTTTAGACCCTTTTAACCCATTGCGCCTAGAAATAAAAACGGCAGGATCGCTTTGATCACGATTAATTTCTGTATTGAAATTTTGATACAGGAGCTCACCATTCCCAGTACTTCCAATCACAGCATCCTGAAATTGGGTATTAAAAGGCTTTTGCAATAATTGCGGCGTTGACCATTGTCCATTTTCCTCCATCCTGGAAAACCAAATTTCCCCATCATTATTATTACCAGTCATATTCATGGCACGAGTTGCCCTGCTAAAAAACAAAGCCTTTCCATCAGCAGATAAAACTGGAAAACCTTCATCAAAAGAAGAATTTATCACACTTTCTGGGCCTTCCACATCATTAATTTGAGCATGTAAATCACTCAATCCACTCAAAATAAAAATCAACAGCAATTTCCAGGTTTTCATTAGAACTTTATTGTATAAGGTTGAAAATAAAATTTGATCCCTCTATGTGACAAGCCTGTCAGCAATTATTAAAATAATTCGTCGAATTCAAACTTACTATTACGATTAAATAAATTTTTCCTCTTGAAAAAATTTATTTAGTCATCAAGAAAAAAGATTTACAAAAAGAAGGTAAATTTTCACAAAATCAAAGATTACAATTTTAAAAATGAATACCCTGCCAATGCCTCAAATAAAAGATAAAGAATAAATAAAAAATAGATTAATGTAATGGATAACAACCAAATTAAAGGAAAGTGAATTCTCCAAGACTCTTTCATTTGATGCAATATCCAGGAAAAAAATGGGATAATTTGTAAACCATGAATCCCTACAAGGTGAGAAACTCTCAGATCTCCCCCATTTTCATTCCAATTCAAAAATGGGATTCCCCCTCCTAAGGATTCTAAACCAATGCTATGAGAATTCAATTTAATCATCAGCCCACCAAGAGCGCAAGAAACTAAAAAAACCAAAAGGCCCAATCGAATCCCCCACAAATAAGTCATTGGCAATTTGACCCCTTTCCCCATAAAGCAAAGAAAAACTATTAAAACCAGGAAACCTATCACCACATTTAGAATAGTAATCATTTGAAAAATAAAAGTATCCAAAAAAGTAAAGGAATTGAAATGTGAAGAAATGCCCCTTCCGGCCTGAAATACGATTAAGTTATATTCCAAAAAAACTACTACTCCTAATAAAAAGCTAAACAGTTTTATTAATCTGTAAGAGATAGGCAAATAGATAAGATACCATCCCATACTAATTAAAAATATAGCAAAGGAAACCGCAAATCTTGAGGGCTTTAACCAGGCGTTATATCCTCCAACCAAACGATTATCTATCACCGTCATCAATAAATTCCAAATAAACAGTATCAAAAAGAACAATCCCATATTGAAAAGAAAGGAGTTCCTTTCCTTCAACTCTTTTAAAAAACCTAAAAAGGAAAAATTCATAGATGGGAAATTGAAGAGGTAAATAACACTTTGATATCAGGAAAGATCGATGATACGAAAAGAATGACTTCAGGATTAAATTTTGAAAATTTCCTTTTATCGACTATAACAACTAACTGGAATATCCACTTTCTCACAAAACATCGCCAATTAGTAAATGAAGAAGTACAATATGGGGTTGACATTTGACTGAGGTTTGATTTTAAACAATATATCTAACCCCACCTTAAGAAGATAGGAAAAAAA
>NZ_SMMB01000119.1 GCF_009711365.1 Xanthovirga aplysinae
GGAATAACCCCTTCTGCTTTGGGTGTTTTTTCCTAGTGTAGGAAGTATTTTATAGGCCAATCAGTTTCGGTATTCAAGGAATCGGACTAAAGAACTACACTTAAGAATAACTTATTGGTTAAAACAGCAAAGCATAATTAGCAATTTTAATTCATTCTTCTATAGGGTAATCTTGGTTGAATTCTTTTTCAATTTCTCCTGTAATTCCATCAATAAAAGCTCGGCGTAACCCTTTTTTATCCGCCCTTTCCCAAGTGATGTCCCAACCTGGTCTCCCATTATCATCTATTCCTCTGGCTATCCTAAAATCATAAGCTTTCATATCAATATCTCGTTCTTCAATCCAATTGAGGAGATCTTCAAAGGAGAACTTAAAAGGCTCATCGTAATTGGTTTCTTTAATAA
>NZ_SMMB01000167.1 GCF_009711365.1 Xanthovirga aplysinae
GGAAAAGGCCCCAAATAATAAAATTCCAACTAGCACCATGCCATAATCCTGTTACAAAAAAAATTACAATTAAATTTGAATATGTCTGCAAATGGCTCCCCCTATTTCCACCCAATGGGATATAAAGATAATCTCTAAACCAAGTAGAAAGGGATATGTGCCACCTCCTCCAAAACTCCTGTATAGATTTAGATATATAGGGATAGTTGAAATTTTCTAAAAAATCGAAACCAAACATTTTACCTAAACCAATTGCCATATCTGAATATCCTGAAAAGTCAAAGTATATTTGCAAGGAATAACAAACAATTCCTAGCCATGCTGCCACTGTAGAAAGCTCTTCTGTTGAAATTGAAAAAGCATCATCAGCAATAATTGCCATAGCATTTGCAATTAAAATCTTTTTTGAAAGTCCCCGAATAAATCGTTTTACCCCTGCAGCAAACTTCTCATATCCAATCTCCCTTTCAATAATTTGTAGAGAAATATCATGAAAGCGGACAATTGGCCCTGCGATTAGTTGTGGAAAAAGGGCAATATACAATCCAAGGTGAAATGGAT
>NZ_SMMB01000044.1 GCF_009711365.1 Xanthovirga aplysinae
ATCGTTAAACAATAGCTTGTGGATTTTTTTTAGCTCCCCAACGAGGATTTTTTGCTGTACTTCTTCCTTTGTTTGATTTGGATAATTCCTAGGTGCTTTTGATTGTTCTCTAAGCCCTTCAATACCTCTTGATTCATATTTCCTAATCAACTAATAGGCAGTAGGACGGGAGATTTCAAAAGCTTTACAAAGTTCGGTGACCGTATATTTTCCAAAGAGCCATTCGCAGATAAATTCTACTTTTT
>NZ_SMMB01000482.1 GCF_009711365.1 Xanthovirga aplysinae
AAAAAGATCAAACCGTAGAAGTAATCAAATACCAGAAACTACAAGCTTTAATGAATGGAGAGGTAGAGGGGCAGAAAGAAAAAATCTCTGTAATTAATTTTTGGGCAAGTTGGTGTGGTCCATGCATTAAAGAGATCCCCTATTTTGAGGCCTTGGTAAAAAGTAACTCTGATCATCAATTGCAGGTTTATCTAATTAGTCTGGATGACGTAAACGATTTAGGGAAAAAAGTGCAACCCTTGGTGGATCGGAAAAAGCTACATTCAAAGGTGTGGCTTCTCGATGAAATTGATTTTAATGAATGGGTAGGAAAGGTGAATTCTCAATGGTCTGGAGTCATACCCGCCACCCTCTTGATAAATCACCAAAATGGGAAAAGACTTTTTCATGAAGGGGAATTATCTGAAGTAGAACTTAATCAATTCATTCATCAAATAAATTGACTACTCATTATGAAAAAAACATTCAAATTTCTTTGTGCCAGTCTGGTTTTTGTAATTATGAGTTTTAATACTTCTGTGGAAGGTTACCGTTTGGGTGATTATGTAGAAGATTTTTCGCTCAAAAATATTGATGGTCAAATGGTTTCTTTAGCAGACCAGAACACCCAAGGTTACATTGTGATTTTTACTTGCAATTCTTGTCCCTATGCTAAAATGTATGAAAAAAGAATTCAGGAATTGGATTTGAAATTTGCACCATTGGGCTTTCCTGTAGTTGCTATTAATCCTAATGATCCAATGGTCAAAGCTGAGGATTCTTATGAAAACATGCAGAAAAGAGCAAAAGATATGCATTATTCATTTCCTTATTTGTTAGATGATACCCAGGAAGTAGCCAGAAAGTTTGGAGCCAAGAAAACGCCCGAAGTATACTTGTTGAAAAAAGAAGGGAAGAGGTTTAAACTTGTTTATAAAGGAGCCATTGATAATAATTACAAGGATGGTAATAAAGCAGATAAAAAATATGTAGAACAGGCCATAATGGATCTAAATTCAGGAAGATCCTTAAAATATACAACCACAAAAAGTATTGGTTGCACTATCAAATGGAAACCAGCATAGAATTGCTCTTTTCATAAATTATTGTGTGTCTAAAATAGAAGAGGCTTTTCCTATTGCAGGAAAAGCCTCTATTGTTTTTCTGTTTAATTTTTAAAAGCATATCGAAGGGTAAGACCTACTCCATCACCCCAAACGTCAACACTTCTATAAAGGTTTAAGGCCGGTTTCCAGTTTAGACCAATGTTAATAGGGGCCTCTGAAAAGGTATATTCAATACCAATAATCCCATCTACTCCCAGGGCAAGATAAGAACCATCGTGAAATTCATCTTCGTCGATCCATGGATAATTTCCACTATCTCCCCATACCCCTATGTGGCCACCTAAACCATAAAACCAGGAAAATCCGGGTTCATTAAAAGCAGGGGCTTGAATTTCATACAATCCTGTTAATAAAAAACCTTGTGAGCGCGTATCTAATATTCCTTCCAGGGCGATATCAGGAGTCATAAAATGTTTGACCGTAACACCACTTGAGGGGCCTAAGCGAACTCCTAAACCTGTTTTGTAATCTTGTGCTTGAACAAAAGTGGCTCCTAACAGGAGGAATGCTACAATTAGCAAAGTTTTTGACTTGATCATAATTTTAAAAGGTTGAATAGATTTTTGAAACGTAAATTTTAATTTATCAGCTTGAGGAGTAGCATTTGTTATTTAGCTTGTTAAAGGTGTCGGAAATCTAGTTTAGTTTTTTTGATTGGCAAAATAAACTCCTTAAAATTATAATTTCCACTCCCGGTTACTGGCCATCGGTCAATTTTTTACTATCCAAATCCCCCCACATCACAGC
>NZ_SMMB01000039.1 GCF_009711365.1 Xanthovirga aplysinae
TTCAAACGATTCAGGCCTACCCTACTTCTCCGTTCGCCACAGACTACCAGGCGGCGATGTCCGGTGCACAGGATGATGCAATGAACAAGGCAGATGGCAGTGCTGACTCTTCAGAAAATGGGATGAATTCCATTATCGATAGTGCTAATAATTTCTTTCAAGACACCAGTCAGTTTCAACATGTTATGCTGGCAAGTATAACAACTAGGTCAAAGACTAAAAAGCAGCATCATGGCAACA
>NZ_SMMB01000427.1 GCF_009711365.1 Xanthovirga aplysinae
TCTTGGAGTCGTAATAAAAAATTATTGGTATTGTATAGACTTCACTAGATAATCCAGTGTTGCCCTTATTCATTTTTTGTTTTAAAGCCTATTTCATAGTTGTTCATTCCAAAACCTTCTTCAGTTTTAAACCTTCTACCAGTTAAAATAAATTGATATTCCTTATTTGATTCCAAGTCTAGTTCCAGGAAAACTGATTTTTTGTCTTCGGAATAGGTTATTTCTCCCAATTTAGGATAGGCTTCTTTGCCTTTGTCTCCATGACTTATTGAATAACCTTTTGCTTTTAATGGTCTGTCAAATACTATTTTTATTTTTTCAAGGGAGGGCTCCACTTCTTGACTTCCATTTTCGAATGGAATAATTTCAATGACCTTTGGCCTCTTGGCATTTACCGTTTCCTGAATTTTATCAATTCTTGATGCGGTCCGATCAAAAAACTTTACAATTTCGGGCATAAAACTTTCCAAAGCCGGAAAATTGACCCTATTATTGTCATAGCGTTCCAGTTCTTCTACGAGTTCATCAGTCCACAAAAAACCTCTATTTATTTCATCGTTCAATTCATTTTGTATGAATCCCTTTTCGTAGTCATGGTCTTTTAAATATTTGATTACCGAAGCGCGAACAACAGCTTCTACAAGCATGGTTTTCCAATTTGAATAGGCTTGTGACTCCATTCTGCCTTGTAGTAGATCAAAAATTATTGGTCCACTTTGGGAAAGTTCTTCGTGGTACTTTTCTACTACAGGGTTTACAAAGGAATGATTAAATTCATGCAATAGAGTAGGAAAGTAATCATTTAACTCATATTTGGGCATACCTAAACTATCTATGCTCCAGGTTCCCATGATGGCATAAATAATCTCTTTGTTGTCAATGGTTATATTGGGGCCGTAATTTCCTCCCCCATTTCCTAATCCGTTTACGATATTAAATTCTCCCTTTGGTTTCTCTCCATAGAAATTTTGATACCAATCTAAATCCAATTCCTCATAAACCCTTCTAAAACGACTGGATGCTTCTTGGTATAGGGATTCATTCTCTTTGAAAAAGGTTTCACAATCGGCAACTAAGTAAAAATCGTTCAATAACTTTAAAAAAGTGGTGGCGCTTTTCTTACCCCATCTGCTTTCTGGAATTTCTTGGGAGAAAGGAACTAATGGAACGAATTCAAATTTTTCCGAAATGCTTATTGCCATTGCCATAACGGCATCATACCCCACTCCTTTTTTTCTTAACTCCTCCTTTATGAATTTTATCAGTTGATGTTCCCTATGCTTTCCAAAATGTTTTTCAATTCTGTCCACATATTCAGGAAATCTCTTCGAACTATATTCTCTACTATCGGCCAGACGAAATACTATACTCAATAATTCCACCCGCTTATCCACTGTTGGTTCTTTAAGAATTGTGGTTTTTTGGCCAAATAATGAGAGATAAATGATTGCCAATAATGGGATAATGAGAATTACCTTCTTCATTTTATTTGATTAAATTTTTGACTAAATATAAATTTTAATCCTTGGAAAATTACTCCTTCGTTGAGGG
>NZ_SMMB01000365.1 GCF_009711365.1 Xanthovirga aplysinae
AAAAAAAAACTAAATATTGTCCCATTATCTTGTTTTTCCATTTTTCTTAGAAGGGTTCCTAAAATGTATGAAGAGATACATTGAGGGATGTCTAATAATGATCTAACATTATTGGAAGGCAAAAGTGATTAGTTGTTTTTGGATTATGATTTTGTTTGCGAAAATAATGGTCAATTTAACCCCATAGATTTTTCTATCTGAGGTAAAGTAACCCTCAAGTGTTTTTCTTTTTTGAAGGAATATTCTTAAAGTTTAAAAAAAAGGATCTTTAAAATAACCTAAAGTTCTCTGCATCAAATTTTTCTATACCCATCATTTTTAAGGTATTGACCATACCATCAATCCACCCATTGAGGTAAATTAATTCTCTTAACGCTTCGGTGTCATCATTTTTGTCAGGGTTCAAGCTGTAACTTTCCTCACTTTCTCTATCTACCAACAATTGGTTGATATTATCACGTCTTTCTACGATTTCAAGATAGTTTTCAATGATACTTTGTTCTATCTCTTTTAACATCTTACCCATTTTGCTCTACTTTTTTAAGTATAACGCTGGTAGAGGGAAGAGTATTCAACTTTAATTAAATATCAGATAAGAAATTGTTGAAAATTTATGAATAGCATTTAAGGGTTTAACTCTTCCACTTTATGTTACAACCGACACTTTGGAGTTGTTGGCTAGAGACAGGCTCTCCCTTTAGAATATTATCTAAGGCAGAACGAATTTCTCGCCCATCCACTTCTATATTATTTCCAGGCCTTGAACCGTCCATTCTTCCTCTGTATACGCACAAAAGGTCCTTATCAAAAATACTAAAATCGGGTGTGCAGGCCGCATGGTAGGCTTTGGCGACCTCTTGGGTTTCATCATAAAGATAAGGAAATGAAAATTTATGTAATTCGGCAAATTTTTTCATCTCTTTAGGAGAATCCTGGGGATAAGCAATGATGTCATTGGAGCTGATGCCAATGAAAGAAACTTCTTTTGGAAGGTAATCGTTTGCCAATCTAACCAATTCATTCACCACATGTTGAACAAATGGGCAATGGTTGCAAATAAACATAAGAACCGTTGCTTTATCTGATTTTAATTGATTTAATGATAGTATATTTCCAGTGATTGTGTCGGGTAACTGGAATTCAGGGGCTTTGAAACCCAGAGGAATAACTGTTGTGTAAGTTTCCATTGTTGTTTGTTTTATGTTGATAAAATGCTAATTCTTTATTACTTTATACGGTTAAATTAATTGGGTGGGGTTGGGGA
>NZ_SMMB01000207.1 GCF_009711365.1 Xanthovirga aplysinae
GAATTGAGAGTAGAAAGTTTTGTAACATCTCTAGAGAATGAAAAAGTAGATACGGTTAAAGGAGGAGTTCATGATGATTCACATATTTTATGTAAGGAACCGCATGAAACTTTTTTTCTTGATTGCTAGATTATTTATCTGCGACTAAGTGTTTTTGGGGCTTCAAGGCTCCCCGCCTATATCAAACAAGTCCTTTTTTAAACAACCCTTACCAAGTGTAGGGGTTGTTTTATTTTTCAACCGTTTTTTGTGACAATTCCACCTATCGGGTAAGTGGAAGGGTTAGTATAAAATTGGCATTGGCATCCGCTCGGTCTCACTTGCAATGAGGCTGCATCTTCTAAAGCATTTATAATGCAACTTCTACTCCCATACCACACCCTTTCTAATCCACAACTTCTACACACAAACAACCGGCCCCTGTCCGGGTTTTGTACTTACCCACAACCCACAAAATCTCCATACCCCTCAACTCAAAATGCCAATCCAGACAATAAATCCCTCCACATTTCCCCAATCATTTAGCAAGTACTTCTACCGACTGCCTTTTCCGGGAAAATCTGTGCGTTTTAAAAACATCCTTTGTTCAAAAATGAACACAATTTTTAATGGTACACTTTGAAAATAGGGCTGTAAAGGCTGTATAAGCCTTTTTTATGGTTTATGGCACAACAGTTGAATTA
>NZ_SMMB01001143.1 GCF_009711365.1 Xanthovirga aplysinae
TTTTTTCTATTACAAACTCCTCTCCCTTTCTCGTGAATACATCCCTTCCTAAATTAAGGGAATCTCTGTACACATCTAAGGATTCAACAATGGTCACCTTATCCATTTTTAAAGTTACAGTATCAAGATGATAAAAGTGCTTGAAATTTAGATTTCCACTCCCTGGATCATATTCACTATAATACACAAAATACCCTAAAGTTGATTTAATCAATTTTTGGAAATTTAACCTATCTAGTTTTTTAGGCTTTAGTTTTAATAAGCTATCCCCTTGATTAGTATAAACACAGATTAAAGGCAAATAATCTTGATCTTTATACTTATCACTAAATACAGTATCCTTAGAATTGGCATAAAGAATTCCATGTCCTAAAAAAAGGGGGTATTCACTATCATCCTGAATCATAGATGAAGGCCAATTTATCTTTCCTCCCATTTTAACATGACTATTAAATTGACCATAAAAAATGGAAATAAGCGGAAATAAAAAAATCAAAACGTATTTCATAAATTAAAATTAATTGTATATCCTGAATCAGGAATTACCAGAAACATCCTCTGAACAAATGTTTTCCACATAATAACCTGATTGAGCAGAATCCCGATCTAAGGTCCAAGTGTATCCAGTAGAGCTATTTCCATTACCCACAATATAATGTCCCCCGTTGTAATAACGGATTAGGTGTGCATCATAGAAAGATTTAATATGGTTTGCTGTCCCTTCAGTCCCATTAAAAATCCCATTAAAATCAATAAAACCATCAATTTCAGATTCTATAAAACTAAAGACAAAATTCCCTTCCTCCTGATCATCAGGCCCCTGAAAAAGATTTTCTGGGTGACTATTATTCCAGTTTTCGATATTATTATGTAGATTCCGAATCCGAGCGCTTCCCTTTTGAGGATCAGTTAATTCCTCGACTTTCATATCCAATAATTGAATAGCC
Source organism: Xanthovirga aplysinae (assembly GCF_009711365.1). Classification (GTDB taxonomy): domain Bacteria; phylum Bacteroidota; class Bacteroidia; order Cytophagales; family Cyclobacteriaceae; genus Xanthovirga; species Xanthovirga aplysinae. The sequence continues at coordinate 948 of NZ_SMMB01001143.1, forward strand.
GTCCCAATATTTTCCTTCCAATTCCATATCTCATTATCAGAAGCTACTATATATCTATCATGATTGATATACCTTCCCTGTTCATCCACTACTACTTCCCCATCTTCTAAATTATCCACACCCAGAGTTTCAATTAATTGTTGGTCATTATTATTTTCCTGATCTAATTGACCAAAATTATCTAATTGGGCTATCCCAAAGCCTCTAGGTCCCCCCCAATTTGGCAACCCTTTTAATCCATTTACACTAAAATTTTCCCCTCTATTAAAATTTAGGAACTCATTCTCAGAAAATGTCCCACTTTCATGCTGCAACAAATGAACAATAAACCAATACCTATCCAAGTAACCCTCACTTTGGAGATAAGAGGTTACCTCTGCACGGCTTGGATTTAAACCTCGAATGTGAAATTCAAAGGTTTCCACATTTTCCTGCGTCCATTCCCAGTCACCAAGTATATACTCAAATGTTGCTTGTCCACCTCTGACCTTATCCCCAAAATCTATCGTGTAACTATCTCCTGGATTTATAGTTTGAGTAACAGCTTGCCCATTATTTTCTTCGGGAAAATAATCCAAAAAAATCCGTCTGGTTGCACTTACTCCACCATAACTTCCTACCTTGGTATAATTAATTTTCAACCTAATTCTAAGTTGTTGATTGGTATTATTATTTACCACCAACTCAGGCATCTCAGGTACGCTAGATACCGTCACAAATCTTTGATCAGAAGATTCCGTATCATTTAGCTTCACCCCATTAGCCATAAATTCTACTTCTCCACCTTGTTCCAAAGGCTCCGACTCCACCACACATTGGGTCAATTTTCCCCCATAAGTAATACTAACCTTAACCACCCTGTGCCTCCCTTTCTACTACTTCCAGTTCAATCTCATCCTTTTCGCTTTGTACAGCATAGTCCCTCAAGACATCATCGGCTATTAGGTTACCTTGGTACTTAAAGCTGACATTTTCCTCTTGACTCAAATTGATATTAATGGTCTTACCAGCCAAATCCTTGGTTTCCACCACTAAAAGGACTTGCTCCCCAGCTTTTAATTTTTCCTTATCAACACCTTCCAAATCAGTAATAGCAACTGATTTAACTTGTCCTTCTTTCTCTTCCTCTTCCTCTGGTTGACTTTGCTCAGCCATGGCCCCAATATCACTTATCTTCCAGGTTTGCTGGAACAGCGCGCCCTTGCTATTTCGAATTATTCCTGCAGCAAAACTTAGTCGAATGGTCATAGGCTCGGGGGAATCTGCCCAAAAGGTTTCCTTATAAGTTATACAATAAGCATCCCAGAACTCCTGCTCGTATAAGCGCCCCATACCATCGGGTGTATAGAAGCGTATTTTTCCGTTTTTCCTCATGTTGGCCTGTGTCATCCAATTCATGAGGTAATTGACATTTTCTTGTTTTTCAAAAGCCACATTAAAGATACCTCCCTTTACACTATCGTTTGGCCGAGACTGAAAACCTACGGGTTGAATAAACTCAAGGTCGTATTCCAACAGGTTCAACTCTAACTCATCAATAAACAATTTCGCCTTTACAGCCATAAGTATTTAAAAACTTTTTACTTCCAAACAATTTTACCATTCACCCAATCGGCAGTGATTTGATCACCCTTCTTCAGGTCTCCACTAATAATTTTTCGGGATAAAGGTTTCCTAAGCTCGGTACGGATAATACTTTTAATCGGTCGTGCCCCATATTGTGCATTATATCCGGAAAGTGCCAGCTGTTTTTTAGCCTCTTCCGTCATGTGGAATTTTATTTCCATTTCATCCAACATATGAGTCAATTCTTTGACTAGATGAATGTTAAAGATATCCACAATATGGTCCTCACTGATAGGTGCAAATGGCACAATCTCAGTTAAACGACCCAAAAACTCCGGACGGAAATACTGTGTCATGATCTCCATCAATTCTGATGAGGCAGGTAAACCACCCTTCTGGAAAGCTTCTGTAATGAACTGGCTACCAATATTAGAAGTAAACAACACAACAGCATTAGAGAAATCTCCCTCTTTGCCCAACTTATCATGTAGTTTTCCTTCGTCCATAATCTGAAGAAAAAGATCAAATACAGAACGGTGGGCCTTCTCAATTTCATCGAACAGCACTACTGAGTAAGGTTTTTGCCTTATTTTGTTCACCAGCAAACCTCCCTCCTCATAGCCTACATAACCCGGAGGCGCTCCATAAAGCAAGGCAGCGGAATGCTCTTCTTTAAACTCGGACATATCAAAACGAATGATAGCCTCCTCATCCTGGAATAGAAAATCCGCCAGGCTTTTCGCCAATTCGGTTTTTCCTGTACCCGTAGGTCCCAATAGGAAAAAAGAGCCAATAGGTTGATTTCCTTTACTTAATCCGGAACGGGATTCAACCACCGCTTCACTAACTGCTTTTAGCGCATGATCCTGCCCCACTACCCTTTTTCTCAGGATGCTTTCCATTTTGATCAGGCGATCTTTTTCCTCATCCCTGATCTTACCCATAGGAATGCCTGTAATTTGGGCTACTACAGCACTTAAATGCGTTTTGGTAATCTCCTCCAAAGGTTGCTCCGCTGTTTCTTTCAGGGATTTTAGCTTTTCGCCCATTTTCTCAATCAGCCCAGCAGCAGAAGGTGCTGTTTTTTCTTTCCCGTTTTCTTCTCCCACTTCCTGAAGCAGCAAGCCCATTTTTTCATCCAGGCGACGTTTCATCCATTGCAATTCATCGACAAGCTCTCCTCCCTTAAACTTTTCGTTTATTTGAGTTAATTCTTCTTCAAATTGCTTCAACTCTACCGAAACCGTCTCTTTGGTAGTTTTCACTACAGATAGGGTTCTATCAAGCAAGTCAATGGCTGAATCTGGCAGGGACTTTTCTTTCATATAGCGACTGGACAAGCGAATCGCCTCTCCCACCACTTCATCTTTGACCTTAAGCTGATGAAACTCTTCGTAACTCCCCTTTATATGACGAATCATCCTATAGGCCAACTCAATAGAAGGCTCCTCGATCTTCAGTATCTCAAACCTTCTATTAAAGGCCTCGTCATTTTCAATGTGCTTAACATACTCATCTGTGGTAGTAGCCCCCCCCAATGTAATTTCCCCCCGCTGTAGTTCCGCTTTTAACAGGTTAGATAAAGTATCGTTACCATTTTTCTTATTGAGTAGGGCATGAATTTCATCAATGAACAAAATAGCCTTTTCATGGGCTTTCAATTCTTCCAATATGCCCTTTAGGCGGTCCTCCACCTCTCCTTTGTAAGAAGCTCCTGCAAATAGGGCTCCCTGATCCAGATCAAATAAAACTGCATTTTGCAATTTTTCCGGTACATGTTGGTGGGCTATTTCTAAAGCCAGGCTATCCAAAACCGCTGTTTTTCCTACACCAGGATTTCCTGTTAGGATAACATTAGGTTTGGCTTTTCGTCCCAGCACTTCAAAAATCCTTCTAGTCTCTGCCTCCCTACCAATCACTGGCTGCAACAAACCATCCTTTGCCTCCATTGTTTTGTTTCGGCAATATTTATTAAGGGCTTTTTGAGAAAGAGGGCTTACTCCCTTTTCTTTAGGAGGTACTTTCCTATCGGTTTGTCCACCAAGCTTTAAAATCTCATTTCTATTCAAGGGCATAGTCTTTAGTTCGTCATAACTAAAGCCAACTCCCGGTGTGCACAAGGCTGCCAATACACTAAGGATATCAATTTCCTCCAAATGGAGAGATGTCAGCGCTATGGACTCCGCTTCAGCCATTACCGTCTGAAAAGCAGTATTTTCTTTCAGGTTATCAGAATGAACGTTACCCTTTTCCAGTTCTTCCAGCTTTACGTCCACCCATTCTTCCATATAATAGCCATCTTTTTCTAGCTCCAGCAATATCTCCCAGAGGGAAAAATCCTTATGAAAGAGGGCTTTGAAAAGATGCGCAGGAGCACAGTAGGCACTAGAATGCTCTAAGGCTATTTGTCGGGCAACGTATATGGCCTTTTCTATTTCAGCAGTGTATTTAATTGTAGTTGTGCTCATATTGTTATTTTGCGCGGTTTAACTTTTCAAGAACTTCCAAATCACTCCTGGCACTTTCCAACTCTATTTTATAGACCTCTAAATTTTGTTTTAGCTCAGAAATAGTAAGCTCAGCATCTTTCAAATCCCTAAGGGTCTTTTTATCCTCCAACATATCTGTATAAAGAGTGATGATATGATCATACATATCATCGTGCAACAGGGAATCTTCCGGAATCGACTTTTGCATTTCAATTAGTTCAGAACCCACCAATTGCTCCATATAGTAGCTATTTTGTCCCGGTAAGTTCATAGAATCCAACAAGTCTTTTGCTTTAAACATTTTTTGCTTGTAGGCCTGTTGAAAATCAAATTCAACTGATATTTGGTCATTCTCGGTTTTCAACAGTTGGTTTTGTTGCCAGGGTAGCTGAAAATCAAAAAAGATAGTAAACACTATCATGGCTATTGTCACCACAAACAACAACAGGAAAAGTAAAAAGGCCCGTATTCTTTCTTTCTTATTCAGTACTTCCATTATTCAGTTCCGTTTTTTAGTCTGCTAAAAAGCTGGCTCTTTTAGGTTTTAGTTTTTCATTTGCTTCCTTATCCATCAGGACTTTCTCCTGCACAAAGATGCTAGCATCTTTACGCTTACCGATATAATCCAATCGGTTTAGGGTGCTAAAGAGGTTCTGCATAGTATCCGCAAAATTCCTCACCAGAACCAGTGTCTTGGTAATATCATTATGTTCGTATTTGTTATTTATCAAATCGCTGAACAATATTTCAAATTGTCCCTGAGACAAACCGCACCACTCCGAAAGGTAGTTCAACAATTCTTCTTTTCCGGCTCCTGAACGCATATCAATGGTATTTTTCATTTGACGTGCTAGACTAGTAATCACATCAAACATATAGGAAGGAGGAGAATCCGGAGCCGACCATCGAAAAGCCGTGATCTTATTTCCCAGATAAATCACAATGGTTTCGGTCAACCTTAACATTAACTCTGCCAGTTCACTGCTTTGGTTTTTCCGGTTAATCTTTTGAGCTATCTGGACACAAAACAATTCTAACTGCCCCAGGAAACTATCTAGCTGTGTATAAGTCTCAACCAGTTTAGGATGACATCGCGTCATAGTACAGGGGGGAATATACTCCTCTACCAGCATGGTTTCTTTTCCACTTACCTTAATTTGCCCAATAGGAAGCATATAGGGACTTTTTTCCTTACGCTTAAAGTCTCCTTCTGGAATAAGGTTTAATTCATACTTTGGAACAACATAAGGATAACGGGGAGGTGTCTCATCTGGATCAGGTTTCCCCACAGTGACCCGTTCAAAAGGATAAACTGATAAAACAATAACTAAAATAACCTCTTTCCCTTCTTCAATGTTATAAGTGAGTTCTGGATAAGGCATGGAAAAATCCAGATTTTTAGCAGCAAAATCTGTGATTTCAATCCGTGCCCCACTCACCGTTACACCTCTACACTGTTCAATTTTTACCCGTAATAGCTTATGGTTATCAATCACCATAGAAATATTCAGCATTTCATCGGTACTTTCCGAAGGCAATAGGCCATAATTGAGGTAATTCAAACCTATGCCTGCCAAATCTCTAGAAAGGTCGGTGATATGATTTTGCAAATCATTAAAATGACTTTCGTTGATCTTCATACCATCCACCCAATTCACCGGCAGATATTTCAGTTTTTCTAACATATAAGGCTTTTATTTTTTTTCAACTTTCATGTATACTGCTTGAGGCTTAGTCGCTTTCCCTTACTCCCCTGTCCTTAATGAAGTTCACTACTCAAATTATAAGCTGTCTAATCAAAGCTTACCCTTCCCCATTGCTTTTTTGGCCCCACAAGGCGTCTAGCCCCTAGACCAGCACTACACCCTTCTACATATCACCACACTATTTTCTTCAATTCCATTCATATAAATAGGAAGATCCGGGTCAATATATTTAGCTACTCCATACCAAGGGGGTTTAATGTAAAACACCCACTGTCCTGCTTCCCCCTTATCATTTGACACTTCAATTCTTTCCTGATGACGATCATTATAATCGTTGACAAAATGGTAGAACAACCGTCCGAAATCCATACGAATGGGAGCCTTTGCTTTAAAATTAGTTTTAAGAGGATCATTGGATGACTTATAAAATTCAAAACTAAGTACCACCAGGTCCCTCAATTCATCGTCTTTAGGTTCGGAAAATCCATTCTGAATAGGAAAGGTCCAGTTTTTCATTACCCGCGCCGGAATAGCCAAAGCTTTGTTCAACGTTCTTTCAAAAAAAGTAGGAATAATAAAGGCCATAAAAGCAGTCAGCATTATGTACAAATAGTCGATTCCTGCCAGGTAGGTATTCACCACACAGAAAGCCAACATTCCATAGAGACTAATCACCAGAGTAAAGAAAAGGTGTTTCCCCACTGCATCCTTATCCTCAAAAGCATCCATCAGGCCATGAACGATAACAACATGAATCACTCCAAACACCAAAAAGCTTAATTGAAAAAATGCAAAAGTTTCCTGTATTCCAACAAACAGATTGCTATAGCCCCAGAAGGTATCTAATCCGAACACCAGAATAGCCAGAATAATATATATGTTTACTTTTTTCTTATAGCGCTGTCCATAATTTTTGACCATGTTGGAAAAAATCACGGTAAAAACAATACTCACAGTCAGTAAGATAATACACAGAACAATAATTTCTGTACTAAATAATTCTTTTAAATGTGCTTTCATACAGTGATTAAAGGGTAGTTGTCCACCCTAAACGGGCAGAAAAATTTTCATTACTCAATTGAAATTTACTTTCTTCTTCCTCTATCATAACTTTAGTGGTAGCTGCCACTTCAAGAGGAAGGAAAAAACTATAAAATACCTCCAAAAAACGTTGATATTCTCCGCCTTTCAGGTATTTGCAAGTATGCTCATTGGGGACAGGTCCAATGACAACTTCCACAGAATATGTATCGTCCATAAAAGAGTGACCAGAAATAAATTCAAGGCCAAGTCGAACTTCTCCTAAAGACATTTGTTGTTGATCTTGCGACATCCGCTCATAACCAATTTCTTTAAGGGAAACTTCTTCTCCCATCACAAGCCTCAAGCAGCGCACAAATAGCTCCAAATCTCCGGCAATTTTCCAGGCCCAAGGCAGCAACTGGACCATCTTCGATGTCATTTCTACAGGCAGGTCTTTCTCAATGTCCCAAAAGTCCATAAAGAAATCATCTACCTTTGTATTATTTAGACCTGCAAGAAATCGCTTTTCTTCTTGCTCCTGAAACACCCTGTGCAGTAAAAACTCGTTTTCAAAGGGAGCAAAAAATTTCTTGGCTTCTCCCTCCTCCTCCTTTCTTCTTTTATAATCTTCGGCCAACTGTTTAGTCCCCTTAACAGGAGGTTTCAACGATTGGTGAAACAAAGCCTCAGGAAGGGTATGGTATAAACCGTCTCTTGAAAGCTTCAGCCCAATGTTATCCGATTTTTCATACTCATTAAAGATCAACTCTACATCTAGGAGATCCTTTCTAAAATTACGGTTAAACACCCCTTCAAAAAAGAACATGATCTCCTCAGGATCCACTCCTTGATCAAGCATATTGGCCACCAAAATTTCAACCCGAACATCAAATTCTGTCCCTTGAATGGCCTGAACTTTATTCACCACCTCATCAACTGTCATGGCAATTTGGATTAATTAACTACAGGAAGCGGTTTAATTCGGCCACTACTATAGTAGCGTGTGATATAGTAAATAGAATTCAAATCAGCTATCTCCACCCCTGTGGAAGTAGCCGCATTTAAAAACTTTCCATTTTGCAAATAAATACCCACATGGGACACCACATCATCGGGAGACATCCTAAAAAACACCAAATCCCCTTCTCTCAGGTACTTTTTTCCCGTAAAGCGATCAAAAAGCTCGGACTGAAACATCTCTAAAGAGGTACGAGGAATCTCCCTATCGTACACCTCATAAAAAAGTGTTTGAACAAGAGCAGAACAATCAATTCCTGATTTATCTATCCCTCCATATTTATAAGGAACTCCTAACCATGTTTCTATAAAAAAGTAGAGTTTCTCATTTTTTAAATCCTCAGGATGGAGACCTAATATTTCCGCATATTTCATTTGAATAGCAGATGGTTGAGGACCCCTTCCTCCGGGATAAGCATCTGGAACCTCCGGAAGCGTTTCCCCTAACACCCCCTCCTCCACGAGCATTTGTTCTCCTTCATCATTTTCCGCTTCTTCCAAACTCTGTGCTTGAATTCCTTTTAGGTCTTTATCAGAGGTATAAACATGAAAAGTACAGGACTTTATAGAACACAGTAA
>NZ_SMMB01000349.1 GCF_009711365.1 Xanthovirga aplysinae
GTTGTGTGTCACCCACCAAATGAAATGAATGAGAAATTAAAGATATTGTTTGATGAGGATCAGCATGATTGCTTACATCAACCTCCCAGTAATGGTTCATCAGAATACAAATTATTCAGAGAGCGTTTCAGGCAAAGAAACATTAAAGCTAAGTCGATTATCGAAACAAGTGAACAGCTTGAAGGTGTAGACTTTTTTCATGCATGCATTATGTTCATACACGGAGATTGCCCAGACGATTTTTTGCAGGCCTATAATTATGGATTAAAAAGTATTGAATTGAACCATATAAACGCAAAGAAATTTACTGCAGCAGCTTATGATAAATGGTTAATGTATCAAGGGAAACCACAAAAATACGGCTTGCAGTTTGTTCCAGATGGTGTGAGGCTGAGACTATGGGACGTTGATCCTGAAACTACAGATCACGAAAGAGAAAAATGGGATGTTTCTCCTCTTCGAAAACTTTATGAAATGGCTGAAGAAGCAACTAAAAAATACGATATGTCAACCTTTTCATTGGAAACTAAACCTCAATGGTTGAGAGATGCAATAAAAAGGTGGAACAATAAATAGATTACTGAATTAATTAAGGCGAACACACAACACCAGCTATCAAATCATGGTCGCGCAAAGCTTTCCCGCTAACCAAAACCACGATTGATAGCAATAACGTTAGCGGTCAGGCAAAAACGGCAAAACCAAAAGGCAAGGACTGAAATTAAAAATGAAGGAAATAATAATATTGACAATCATATCAGGATTCACTTTCTTGATTTTCATACTGACACTCTTTTGGGGTTTGGCAAAGAAGGACAAGAAACTAAAACTGATAGCTTTATTTTTCTTTTTTGCTTTTCTCAGCTTGACAGGTTGGACAGGATTTAAGTTTGTGAGCAAGTCTTATAATAAAGTGACTGAAATCTTTAAATCGAGATCAGGAGACGAAATTTATGATGCACTATTTGATAAAAGGCAGACGGACTGTGTTAAAATTCTGAGCTACCAAGATCAAGTTGTTCCTAAAATTGATTATGCTATTTGGCTACATTTTGAAACTTGTCCTAGGGAAGTTGAGAGAATTTTGCAAAAACATAAGTTTACAGAAAGCAAACTTTCAATTGGAAATTGGAATGGAAAAATTCCATATGGAGAAAATTTAGAATGGTTCAATCCAACAACATTAGGAGACACGATCATGGTTTATGAATACTCAACAAAT
>NZ_SMMB01000526.1 GCF_009711365.1 Xanthovirga aplysinae
ATTTGCTAATATGTTTATATTTAAAATTTGAATTCTGCAAATTGGTTTTTTGTCCAAATTTTATTTGGTGTAACATTTTAATGAAAAAAAATTGTTTTTAATGAATATTTAATGTCTAACCAAAGGTGAGATAGCCTTTTTTCTTGTCGGAATGAATAAAGGGTTAGGAATGGAATCAGAGGCTGAAAGGTATTTAACCAAGAAATGGTTAAATATTTTGAATATTTCTCTAAATAAAAAATGCGACTAGAGGTCGCATTTTTTATTGATTAATTCTTTGAATTACCCTTTCGAAGTTTTTAACCATCTGTTGTAAACCATTTGCTGTTTTTCTGTAGGGTTTTCAACAGGGTTAATCGAATATTTGTTTCTATTACTATTTTTAAGCTTTACATCCAGGTCCTGAAGGATACCATCTCGGGTAATAGTGATTTTAACAGACTCACCAGGTTTTTTCATTCCGATAATTCGTTCCATTTCTGATTTATCTACACGATAGCCATCGATGGCAATAATTTCATCATTTGCATTCAAGCCACCCTCATAAGCTGAAGTCCCTCTCACTACAGATCTAATTACCAAGCGACCATCGTCATTTTTGGTATATACACCTAAATTGGCTATTTCTTTACTAGAAGGCTCTACTTTTAACTCAAGTCCCGCATAAGACAGGAATTTGTTATAATCAATTGTTTTTGTTCCAAAAATGTGGTTTTTAAAGAATTTATCTAGTTTTTTTCCGGCGACCATCTCCACAGCAGATTGCATTTCCTCATCGGTAATACCCCTTCCTTTCTTTTTGTAATACTCTTTGTAAAGATAGCGCATTACATCATCCAAGCTTTTTTGTCCATTAGTGTTATGGATTATTTCCAGATCAAGCATGCTTCCTATTAAAGCACCTTTAGGATAGTATGAGATAGTGGTATTGTAGCTGTTTTCGTTTGGTCGGTAAGCTTTAATCCACGCATCCCAACTTGCTTCCGCTACCGGCTGAACTTTATTGCCAGGTTGATTTTCAACCGAATTAATGGTGCCTTCCAATTTATTAAGATAAAATTGTTGGTCCTCAATTCCTGCTCTTGTCAACAATAATTCGTCATAATAGGAGGTGAAACCTTCCATCACCCATAATAAATGGGTATAATTTTCTTTGTCATAGTCAAATGGGCCCAAAGCTATAGGTCGAATTCGTTTTACATTCCATAGATGAAAATACTCATGGGCTACTAAACTTAGGAATCCAGTGTAACGACTTCCTTCATAGCTCCAACGATTTACATCCAGCGTAGTAGAGTTTAAATGCTCTAGTCCCCCGCTACCTCTGGTCAGGTTGTGTACGATGAAGGTATATTCTTTATTAGGGTTTTCACCAAATACTTCAGTGGCAACTTCTACCACTTTAGCCATATCTTCCTTTAGTTTGCTGAAGTCCGCATTACTTTGTCCATACATGGCCACTTTATGCTTAACTCCTGCCGCATTAAATTCAAATTCTTCTTGATTTCCAATTTCTATGGGAGAATCGGCTAGAATATCAAAATTGGGCGAATGATAAGTCCATTTTTTTCCCGATACAGGACTTAACCCTGTACTCACCACATCCCAGTCTTTAAAAGGTTTGACGGTAAGTGTGGAAGAGAGCCCTTTTTGTTTATCGACATACATAAATATGTTGGAACCATTCAAGTAACCATGGGAAGCATCCAAAAAAGATGTTCTTACTGAAATTTCAAAAGCATAGACTTTATAGCTGGCGGTAAAATCTTCCCGGTTATTGAAAACTCTCCAGGTGTTTTTATTGATCTTTTCAAATTTTAAAGATTTACCTGATTTGCTTACGGGAGCAAAATCTTCGACACTTTTTCCAAATTCACGGATCAGGTAAGAGCCAGGAGCCCAGGTTGCCATCTTTAAGTCTGTGTATTTTTGACGAAGACTATTGATTTTCATCTCCACCTCAAAGTAATGGGTATGAGGTTCACTCATCGATAGGGTGTATTCCAGTTTTTCAGCGGCATTTGCAGCACTAAAGCTGATAAAGAACACCATGGCACACAGTGTATTTATCAACCGGAATTGATGTAATTTCTTCATAGTTATAGAT
>NZ_SMMB01000171.1 GCF_009711365.1 Xanthovirga aplysinae
AAAATTCATGCTATTATCATCATTATTATTACCAGAAATTTCGTTGATAAACAACATTTGATTTGCGTCTCCAATTTGATTGGCATCAAAATCCTGGACATTCCAATTGTTATTATTGCCAAAAATTTGGTTGATTTTCGCAATGGTATGACCCTCTTCTTCTTGTTCCATCCAAGCCTTTTGGGTATTCTCATCGTTTCTGTCGCCCTCAATAAAATTAACCTCCCTTATCTCATTGCCCACCCCATTTTGATGGGCATCAAAATCTTGTCGGTTGCCATCATTATTATTTCCATCAATTTTATTCACCTCCTCAATTACATTTGTGCCATCTTCTTGTTTTGACCAATATGTCTGGTTGTTCCAATAGTTTCTGTTGCAAAAAATTTCGTTGGCCAGGCTAATTTCATTTGCCGCATCATCCTGAATGGCCGTAGCTTTTTGGCTGTTGTTATCATTGTTATTGCCTAATATAAGATTAACATCAACAATTGATTGGGTATTCCCACCCTGTTCAGCATCAATTTCCTGACTGTTAAGATCATTTCTACTTCCCTCCATAATATTACT
>NZ_SMMB01000176.1 GCF_009711365.1 Xanthovirga aplysinae
ATCGTTATCTTTAACCGCTGAAAGCCAAGAAAGTTATTGACTAGACTTACATTTATAGCTTTCAACCCAAAATTCTTTTTCCAACTTCAAGAGACGCTGAATTATAGCTGTTTAGCGTTATTTTTTAATGATGAAAAAAATATCAGCTGTCATTATTACATATAACGAAGAAAAGAATATCCAAAGGTGCCTGGAGTCTTTAAAAGGGGTAGTGGATGAAATTGTAGTGGTAGACTCTCTTTCTACAGATAATACCAAAAAGATTTGTGAAAAATTTGATGTGCATTTCATCGAAAACCCATTTGAGGGGCATATAGAACAAAAAAATTACGCCATGGGCTGTGCAAGAAACGATTATGTGCTTTCCTTGGATGCCGATGAAGCCCTTTCTCCAAAATTAAAAGAATCAATTCTAAAAGTGAAAGAGAATTGGACCGCGGACTTTTACAGCTTTAACCGATTAAATAATTATTGTGGACAATGGATCCGGCATAGTGGCTGGTACCCGGATAAAAAGATTCGATTATGGGATAGGAGAAAAGGAAAATGGGGTGGCAAAAACCCTCACGACAATGTAGTGATGAAGG
>NZ_SMMB01000597.1 GCF_009711365.1 Xanthovirga aplysinae
AAATTAACACTTCATTATCCCACTCATTATTAACCATTTAAAACACATGACCATCCAGTCATTTATTGGTCAAAATTTTTAGGATTTTCCGAAAGATTTCCGAAAAAACCCGCTCATATGGCGAACAAAATGTAATAATTCCTTATCCGAAAGCCCAAATACAGGTTGATTATTTTTTATGTTACTTCGGAAATCAATTCCACAAACTAATTCTAGATAATCCACTATTCCAATACTAAGCTGAACAATCATAAAAGCGGCAATTTTCAAATCCAGATCTTTTTTTAGCCGCCCCTTTTGATACTCTCCTACTAAAAGTTGCTCAAAAATTTCCAGGCTTTTTTGTTTGTGGGCTTTTAATAAATCTCCCAAATCCTCATTATTCTTTTCCTGATAAATTTGGTATAAAAAACCACTATGAAGAGGGTTCTCTAAATCAAATTTTATCCCTTCCAGATACATGGCTTCATACTTATCCCAAAAAGAATCGTAGGGTTTATTAAGTACTGAAAAGATATAATTGGATTTCTTTTCTTCACAAACCTTTTTCAAGTAAAAGTAAAGATCCTTTTTATTTTCAAAATATTGATAGAGGCTTCCCTTGGCTATACCACAAGCCTTCACAATTTTACTGACAGAAGCAGATTGGTAGTCGTTCAAAGCAAACTCCTGTAAGGCATGTCTAAGGAGTAATTCCTTTTTTTCTTGTGAGATCTTTTCAAAAGTGATAGTAGGCATGGATCAAATGTAATGACCACTCAGTCATAATGCAAGAAAAAAAGAAGAAAAGTGACTAGTCGGTCATATTAATAACCTACTTATAATCTAATCTGGTTTTTTATTGATATTTATTTTAGAAACAATTTATTCCCTTCTCTTTTAGTAAAGAAAAAGGTGCTAGGGAAAGGAATATTATAGTGGAAGATATTTAACCCAAAAGTTTGCACTAAAAATGAAATAGCTCAGAAAAGAAGACCAACCCTAAAGGCACAACCAAATTTTAAAATTGGCAAGGTTAATAAATCCCTCTTAGGGATTTAAAATATTAGGAAAAGATCTTCAAAACGCAGGTTGGGAAATACCCTTGAAGGCCTTTGAAAGCCTTTCAAAATTCTCAAGGCGTTTAAGGATTACTTCTCCTTCAAGATCTTTCTTTGGATCATAATCCAACCAAAATTCGGCATCTTTCTCCAGGGTATTTGATATTTTTTTGAGATCATAGCCATTTTGATTGAGGTATTTCAGAAGTGGACTTAGATCGATTTTCTCTCCAGTATAAGGATTAGTGATGACCCTTGAACGCTGACGGAATAATAAAAAGCCATAAAGAACTGTCAAAAGAAAAGCTGTGAGAATAATGGCTCCTATCCATAAAAGATTTGTTTTTTGCCCCTCTACATTAGCAACCACAAGTTTCTGATCAGCCAGCTCACCTTCTTTTCTTTCTAATTCAGAAAGATAGTATTCCTCTAATTGCTCTTTTTTATTGTTTCTAAAGGTTAAATATTTTTGAGAATATTCATGGTATTTATGAGCATCATTTTTAGCCAAAAAGATTTTGGTAAGTCCCTCAAGGCTTTCTTTAAGTGTAATGCCAATATTAAATTTTGCCGACAAATTGTAACAATCTTCCAAATACCTTTGAGCCTCGTCTAAATTGCCTTTTTTTAATGCCAAATGCCCAAAATTTGATAATAGGTTAGCTTCTACATAGGTCCTATTGTAATTGTTAGATGTTTTAAATAGCTCGAAAGATCTATCCAAATAATATTGGGCTGAATCCAATTCTTCGAGAACTAAATAATACCAACCAAGGTTACCTTCAGCCTCCAATATATCTTTATTACTTTTTGCCTTCCTTATACTTTCCTGGAATATATTGAAAGCCTTATCAAATTGACCTTGATCCAAATAGATTAGTCCAAGTGTATTTTCCAAATCATTGCTTTCAATTCCTAGATATTTATTAATCTCTATACTTTTAAGAGAGTACTTTAATGCATTTTCATTATCTCCCATTAAATTATAAGTCCATCCCAGATTCGAACAAATATAGACTGCTAATGAACTGTTTTCTGGAACAAGTTCAAGCGCTTTGCCGAGATTATTGATTGCAGCTTTAAATTCAAGCTGATCTTTAAAAATAAAACCTGTTAATAAATACGCTTTGGCCAAATATGAACTATCACCTGCCTTTGTTGCCAGCGTATTTAATTTTTCACTGAAATTTAATGCTAAAGCAGGGTTATCCGAAATATGCTTTCTGGCCAAAGCATAAGTTTGGCTCATTTTTTCTTCGACTTCATTTTTTGTTTCAGCTTTTAATGAATAAGGAATTGAAACCAAAAAGACAAATAGAAAAATGTACAAGCCTAATTTTTTTAGGCCTGTACAACAGTATTGTAATACCATAATAATCCTTTTAAGTTTTAAAA
This sequence comes from Xanthovirga aplysinae, assembly GCF_009711365.1. GTDB lineage: Bacteria > Bacteroidota > Bacteroidia > Cytophagales > Cyclobacteriaceae > Xanthovirga > Xanthovirga aplysinae. The sequence continues at coordinate 2,436 of NZ_SMMB01000597.1, forward strand.
GGTAAATTAGAAAATATAATCAATAAGTATATCCCACCAACTCTTAGGTTCTTCAACTTCTTGTTCGGCTCCAATTGCTTGGGTAGTAGAATTTACCGCCAATGCTTTTGTTGGTGGTAAACCTCCATTATTCAACCCCGCATCTTCTTCTACAGGAGGAGCGGCCA
>NZ_SMMB01000673.1 GCF_009711365.1 Xanthovirga aplysinae
CTCTTAATGCGTTGTAAAGTAAATCTTGGTACTAAGGAATGTTACTGAGCCTACTTCAAACCAAATAAAACATGATTAAAAAAAATAATTGGCAAACAACCAAAGGTTTTTTCTTGTGTAGTTTTAAACAATTTATAATTAATTTATTCTCCCCATTTCCATTCTCCACCCAGAACAAGTTTTTCCTTTAAACCATTCTCAATTAAAAAATCTCGATTGGCCTCATGGTTTAGTTTTTGGGCCGGTAAATTATTAGCATTAGCCAATTCATATAACATCATACTTCCAAAACGAACTGTATTCTCTAGGTGAGTTTCATCCACCAAATCAAAACTATCACAGTCTGAATGATAACAAGAATAAACCTTAGGATCTAAATTACTAACCAAACCTACCACCGGAATTCCTTCCAACATAAAAGGTTGGTGATCACTATGAAGGCCTGCCCTATTTCTATTTTTATTGGTAAAGACGGTATCAATTGAACGGATTTTTTCCCCAACTTTACCAAAGAAGACTTTAGCTTCCTTACGACCACTTGCATTAAAACCAATTGGGTTTCCAGACATATCTACATTCATCATATATTTTACCTGCCCCAGTTTTTGGTCCTTCTTTAGTTTTTCCACCATTACCTTTGAACCTAAAAGTCCTTGCTCTTCTCCCATAAACATCACAAACTCAATCGTTCTTTTTGTCTTTAAATCCAAGGCTTTAAATGTTCTTGCCATATCCAACACAGCAAAGGAACCAATCCCATTATCAATAGCTCCAGTAGCCAAATCCCAGGAGTCCAAATGTCCTCCAATAACAATCTTTTCTTCCGGCAACCCACTACCCTTCAATGTAGCGATGACATTTCTGGCCATAATGGGTTCCACCACATTTTCCATTTCAATTTTTGCCGTAATTTTATCCTTCTTTAAAGCTTCTTTTAAGGCCATCCCCTCTTCTTTGCCAATACAAACTGCGGGAATTGAAATCAACCCTCCATCAATAGAGGCAGTTCCGGTGAGCAACACTCCTCCGTCTACCCGATTAATAATAACAACACCAGTAGCCCCATGCTTAATAGCAAGAGCAGTCTTTTCAGAACGGTGTAAATTATGGCTGGATTTTGGGCTATCTGGTAAAATATCAATATAAACCAGAGCAATATTACCTTTTATTATTTCCTCTTTTCCTTTGTAATCCTCCGGAAAACCATTTCCCAAATCTACTAATTGACCTTCTACTTTTGCCTGAATAGGAGAATGAGCAAGGCTAACTGCAGGAATAGCTTTGGATTCATTAGAATTCATCAGATTTAAGGAAACACTTTTCCTACTCCAAGCTTCTACCTCAAATTCCTGATAGGTTACATCCTCAAAGCCATAGGATTGGAGCAAATCATGTGCATATTGTTCAGCTTTATGACCATTTTCAGACCCTGTGAGACGATGCCCTATTGTTTGGCTGGCTTCCTCCAAAGTAGCATAAGCTTGGGAATTGTTTATCACCTCCTCATTAATAGCTGATAAAATTTTATGTTCATCCTTTGAAGTACTTTGACAAGCCATAAGAAATAAAAAAACAATCGGAAAAATGAATTTCCGGAGAAAAGGATAACAGATTTTAAAACCTAGTTTGTCAGTATGAATCATAATTTGCAAGTTAAAACATCTTAAAATATCTAAATCTTGATTTTCTGTTTCTAAGTATAATAAGATTTTGCCGAATCTTGATTAGTATTCCAAATAGATAATAGGATTATGAGAATGACAATTTCTTTGTTTTTACCCAATAAAAGTAAATATAAATAGTCTCCTAAACAGTTTTTTATTCTAAAGTTTCTTAGTTAACGTCCGCCGTCCCATTCAGCAAGGAATTGCTCCAAAAAATCTTCCATATACTTGTGACGCTGATTAGCGAGTTCTCTCCCGGTTTTTGTATTCATTCCTTCCTTTAAAAGCAAAAGCTTTTCGTAAAAATGATTGATGGTTGGGCCGGTATTTTTCTTATACTCCTCCTTAGTCATATTTAAAACCGGTTTCACTTTAGGGTCATGCAAGGAACGATTTTTAAAACCTCCATAACTAAAGGCCCTCGCAATTCCAATAGCTCCAATGGCATCCAATCTATCGGCATCCTGCACTACCTCCATTTCCAAAGAGTTAAAAGAGGATTTTCCCTCCATAGAATTTTTAAAAGACATGTATTGGATAATTTTCTGAACATGCTCCACTACATTGGGTGAAATTTCCAATCCCTCTAAAAATTCACCCGCTTTCTGAGGGCCCAATTCTTCATTACCGTTATGAAACTTAGAATCCGCTATATCATGTAAAAGAGCCGCAAGCTCTACTACCAGCATGTCAACAGGCAAATTAGTAGCAATAGAACGAGCATTATTCCATACTCGATGAATATGCCACCAATCATGTCCTCCTTCGGCTCCGGCAAGACTTTCTTTCACAAAAGCCATAGTTTTTTCTATTATTTCCTTATTTTTCATCAACATTAATATTAGACAGCCTTCATTTCAATAAATTAAACCCTAGAAAATAGATTCTGAAACCAAAAATGGCACACCATTCCCTTCAATAATGACTTTCCCTTCCTTTTTTGTTGTAAGATTTTGCTTTTTCTCCAAAATGAAATTCTCAAAGTTTGATTCCAAGCCTTGAATGGTAAGAGAACAGGATGAGGCCAAAGGAATTAATTGAATTTCTTCATTTTTTGGAATCCACTTTTCAAACCGCTCTTTGATAAGTTGATATTTTCTATTTCGGTCATAAAATACAATCCTTAACTGATTCATCGCATTCAAACAAAATTCCATGCGAGAGGATTGCCCTTTTGTCAAAGGATCAGATAACACATTTACAGCAGTTTCTTTTTTACTTATTAAAAAATAAATGGCATTTAATAGAGGATCTTCGCCTTCAGGAAATGAAAGAAACTTGATTGGCGCCTGTTCCACTAAATGTTTGTGCCAATCCCTTAAAGTCGGCTCCTGACAAATTACCACATCTATTTTTATACCCCATTCTAAAACCTTCTCCAAAGCCTCTTCCGCAACAAGGACTGTTGGACTCCATTCTAAAAACCCTTGAATTTGATCCAAAGGCAAGCTCTCCGGGTCCATAATCAACAAAGCAGGTTCCTGCCCTTCTCTCACAAAATGATGTGACGACATATTTTTTGAATTTATCCTACAACGTTAAAA
>NZ_SMMB01001127.1 GCF_009711365.1 Xanthovirga aplysinae
AAAGCCTTTATAACACAGTTTTTAGATAAGTTTTTTGGCAATGACCCAGGTATGGTGGGCAATGCGAAATTGAAAAAGAAACAACAATAGTAAGAATAAACTTTTGCTAGGAAGCTTTTCTCTACATCTGTGGGGGCATGAAACATATCCCATTGGGAAAAAACAACCAGGAGTGTTTAGTAGAATTTAAATAAAAGTGATTAAATGGTAGAGAAACTAAAATACTTGCCTGTCAATTGGATAGATGGTATGAAAATAAATGAGGGTCATTTCAATGACCTACAAAATCATATCACCGAAGGACTCAAGGATGTCACTGGAATAGGTCTAAATCATTTAAACTTTGGATTACTACCCCCCCAAAGCAGCAAGGAAATGTTAAACATCTCCATGGCTATTGATAACCATAAGCTGTTGCGCATAAAAATAAACCAATGCAAAGGAGTTACGGTAAATGGGGCGCGGATTGAAATCACTGAGGATACAGCAAAAGAACTGGATTGCACTTATGAAATAGTGGAAGGGCAAGAAACCATCCTGTTCATTGTTTTATCAATCTATCCATTTGATCGCACTGCAATTGGAACCCCTTTTCCGGAAGAAACACCTCCACGCCACCCTTTCACATCCCCAAAATATAGGGTGACCGTTATCGATAAAAACACCTTTTTAGGGAGTTCTATTAGCCCTTATCTACTTCCTATTGGACAAATTAAAATCCTGGGAAAAGAGGCCACGCTAGTAGATGAATACATACCTCCCTGCAACATGACAAGATGCCATTCTAAACTGATAGAAACCTACAGCCTATTAGATAAATTCCTAGGAGAATTGGAATTGCTTTGCGTGCAAATTGCGCAAAAGATAAATCAAAAAAAACAAATCAGCCAACTTACAGAGTTGATTTTACTCCTTACTCAAAACATTGTGACATTTTTGGGAGATAAAATAACCTCTTTCAGATGGTTAGCCCAAGACTCTCCGCCAGCATTTATGTTTGAAATTATTACCAGACTGGCACGTCAAATAAAAAACACCATTGATTTGCGGTCAGGTACAGGAAAAGAAGAGTTGCTGAATTTCCTTTCCGAATGGTGTGGGCTATCTCAAGGACAATTTGAAACTTTATTTACTGACCTAAGCAATAACCAATATGAGCACAACGACATTGCAAAAACCCAAAAACTAGTTGTGGCTTTTGCTGAAACCATAAAGGGCCTTTTTAGCACACTGAATCGCCTGGATTACATTGGCAAACGAAAAGAGTCATCCATTTTTGTTGGAGAAAGAAAGCTCCTCAATGATGAGCCAAAAAATAAATTAAAGCCTAAAAGATCCATTTTTTTGGTAGAATAAAAAGGAAACGAACTATGGAAGTACTAAATAAAAAAGAAAGAATACGGGCATTTTTACTTTTCCTTTTGCTATTTATTATTACCATGGCCATGGTAGTTTTAGCTATATTTTTCGATTTCCAATTACCCTTAGAGCAAAACAAACTTCTAAAAGCAGAAAACCAGCGCATATCCAAAGAAATCGACTTTCAACTTAAATATAAAGAGCATATGTTTAAAACAAAACATTTGCTGGACTCTATAAACTTAGAGGGACAAAATAGCTCCTATCTACAACAACTTGTTGGCGCTGAATTAATCGACATGCAAAAAATCACCCAGAATGAACCTCAAGTGAATGGTGATATGTATGACCTTATCATTTCTCTGTACCTCGACATATTGGAAGACAAAAAAAAGCTTAGGGAACTAAAGAATGCTAATAATACTATCACTGAGCTGAAAGAAAATTTAGAGACTTACAAAACTGAGTTGGAAAGTGCAAGAAAAAATCTATTAGTGCTTGAAAATTTAAACCGCGCAAAATAAAGAAATGAACCAGACCGTTTTGAAAAATAGCCCCGAAATAGAAAAGGCAATTTACATTGCTCAACAAATAGCCCTGGATAATAGTAACGCCTATTGTGCTCCTCCACATTTGTTCAAAGCTCTTTTTCACAAAGATTTGTCACTGGAAGAAATGCTTCTTGATTTGGATAAAGACATCTATTACATAGAAGAATGGGCAGAGGTAAAAATAGAAGACGTCAAGAAAGGGAGCTCTCATCCGGAAAAACTAAAGGAAAACCCAGCTTTAGATGCAGTAAAAAGAGAGGCTGAAGCGATCTCATTTTCTCTTCAAAAAGATCAGGTAGATATGCCCAGTATTCTAGCCGCCTTATGCACCCCAGGTGTTGGTTTTAGTTATGACGAACTTAAATCCTTGCCCCTAAGCAGAAATGAAATCTTAAACATTACAGAGCAACCAACCCAAAAGAAAGGAAGTTCAAGAAAAACCCATCCTCAACAATCCCAAAAAGCTTTGGCCAAATATTGTCGCAACAAAACTAAACTGGCAAAAGACGGTCAGCTACAGTCAGTAATTGGAAGGGAGTATGAATTAAGAAGAATCTTCGAAGTATTAGGGAGAAAAATTAAACCCAATGTAATTCTTATCGGAAACCCTGGAGTAGGAAAGTCAGCTGTTTTGGATAGTCTGTCCATGGAAATTGCTCAACTAAATGTACCAGAAAGATTACAAAAGGCTGCAGTTTTTGAATTGGATCATGGGGCCTTATTTGCAGGAGCTTCCTATAAAGGAGAAGTTGAAGACCGTTTAAAAGCTATTCTGGAAGAATTAAAAACTCACGATAAAGCCATTTTATTCATAGATGAGATTCATACCCTACTCAATAAGAAAAATGGCAATCACAACCTAACCAACCTGCTAAAGCCTGAATTAGAACAGGGGGAAATTACATTAATAGGAGCAACAACAACCGATGAGTACGTGAAACACATCGAAAATGAGGAAGGGTTTAGTCGAAGATTTGAACTATTAAAGATTGAAGAACCTTCCACTGATCTCGCTTACCGCATGATCCGTCACATAAAAAGTAGTTACGAAGACTTTCATCAACTCAAAGTAAAGGATGACGTTGTGAAAGAGGCTATCCGCCTTGCCAATCGCTACATGAAAGGAAAGTCCCTGCCTGATTCCGCAATTGACCTTTTGGATCGTACACTCTCTGTAGTAAAAACAACCAAAGAAACAGCAAACATTGAATTGAAAAAATTCAATATCGAATTAAAGGAACTATGTGAAGAACTACAGGGTGAGGAACTTCATATAGAGCTTCTTTGGCTACAACAACGCATAGAAGAAAAGGTGGGCTTGATATTATATGATGACTTAAAAGATAAGGCTGAACAAAAGTCTTCTCAATCAATGGAACAAATAGGTAAGTCCATTACAGAAAAGTTACAATCCCTAGAAGAGGTTTCAAAAAGAACACTAAAGGAAATTACAAAAACTCATTTAAGTGCAGTAGTGGCTCAGATCACAGGTATTCCAATGGGAAAAATCAGGGACAAAGAGAAAGAAAGGCTCATTAATATGGAGACAATAATGAGAAAAAGAGTGGTGGGGCAAGACCATGCATTGAAGGCCGTAAGTGAAGCTGTTGTAGAGTCGCGCTCTGGCCTAAGCAAAGGAAACCAACCCATTGGTTCATTTTTCCTGCTTGGGCCTACCGGAACTGGTAAAACCGAACTTGCAAAAACCTTGGCCGAATTTCTCTTCCAGGATGAAGAAGCTATCATCCGTTTTGACATGTCGGAATTTAAGGAAGAACATTCCGCTTCTCTTCTCTATGGGGCACCTCCAGGCTATGTGGGCTATGAAGAAGGTGGCTTATTAGTCAATAAAATACGTCAAAAGCCTTATTCTGTGGTTCTATTTGATGAGATCGAAAAGGCACACCACTCCGTTTTTGATCTCTTTTTACAGATAATGGACGAAGGAAAGTTGCACGACAAACTAGGAAAAGAGGGAGACTTTTCTAATGCAGTGGTGCTGTTTACCTCTAATATTGGCAGTCAATATATAACAGAATCTTTTCAAAATGAGCATTTGCCCACTTCTTCCAACCTACTGGAAATCATGTCGCAATATTTCCGACCAGAGTTTCTTGGGCGATTAACTGAAATCGTTCCTTTTGCTCCAATTAGGGAGGAGAATATTGTTGATATATTCGACATCCACCTCCGCAAAGAACTGACTCAAATGTTAGATGAAATGGATATCGAGCTTCAAATAACAGAAGAAGCCAAAAAACACCTAGCTCTTTCCGGTTATAATGCGCAATACGGGGCCCGACCAATTAAAAACATCATCAGAACTCAATTAAGAAAACCCCTATCCAAAAGAATCATTTGTGGAGCATTAAAAAAAGGAGAAAAAATTACCGTTGGCTGGGCCGAAAGTACATTGATATGGAAACAGTAAGCCAGTGTATGATTCAAGTGAAAATACAAGGTCAAAAATAAATAGAGAACACTCTAAACAAGTGTCTTTAGCTTAAATTTTAATTCCCAAGAAGATGGGCCATTCGAAGGAATAAATAGTTTTTAACCGTCTAAAAAAGTTGATTATGAGTTCAAATTATGGAATAGGAGGCAACGAAGTTAAACTGGATGCTGGGGAAGCGATATCGGAAATACCTCAGAACAGGACCTTGCTAACAAGTAAGCTAACCGCCGATACCCCCATCAAACCGGAAATTGTAGGAGGCCTTAAAACAGTGGAGGAAGTGTTTGCCCATTATTCCCCTCAAGTAAAAATAGATTTTGAGGATCAAGAGGGTACTACAAATAAAGAATTATTGAATTTCTCTAATCTTGGTGATTTTGGCGCAAAAGGAATAACAGCCCAAAGCCCATTTCTCCAAGACCTTGATTCGGCAAAAGAACAGTTTCAGAAAATCATCAAGCAATTGAAAACCAATAAAATTCTGAAAACCGCCCTACAAGATCCCGAATCAAAAGAAGCACTCTTAAAAGTAATGCAAACATTAATTCAAGAATTAGAGGACGCAAAATAATAAGAACATGGCAGAAGTACAGGAACAAGCAGGAGCGGAGGTTCTTCAACAGGAGGGACAAGTCCTTAAGGAGTACAGCGAAAAATTAGCCAAGTATGGTGGCTTTGATTTAGTGGAACTGGCTGTGGACGGAAGTCAAAATCTTAACCCCAGTAGAAAAGCCAGGAAAAAAATATTCCTAGGTGAAACCAGCAAAAAAGGGGAAAGAGAACAGCTGAAAAAGAAACTTCAACTTTGGACTGAAGTGCTTAGTGGTAGCGAAACTATCACAGAAATGGTTGATGAATGTGAAAAGAAGTATGACACCACAGAAAAGACTTTAAAGAAAAACCTTGTTTTGGCTGTAAATGCTACCAAGGAACTAGAACAGTCTTATCGTACGGTGGCCTCCTTCTATAAAAATACAGAAAGTGAAAAGTTGAAGAACGTTTCTATTATCAACGCTGAGCTCGAACAGCTTAAGGATCTTGATAACACTAGGTTTATAGACACCATTCAAAATGAATTAGTACAAAACTATGACCGCCTCGACCTCAAGGATAATTATGGCCTTTTGGTAATCCCTGGGTATTTGGGTTCCAATGCTGTAATAGAAAAGTGGGCAAAAATTGCCAATAATAATAAAGTGATGCTGATCACGGATTTTCTCCATCTAGATGAGCCAGATGATGTAATGGAAATGTTTGAGCTTGCAAACCTGACAGGTGGTGAGGTGCATCGCTCCAATGTATTAATGACCTGCAATTGGTTGGTAGGAAGAGGTAAAATTAAACAAATAGGTGAAGAGGATGATCTTTATATTCCTCCATCAGCTGGACTGGCTGGAAAGATTTACGCCACTTTGATGTCGCAAGTAACTGCAGGTAAAAAATTTGGAGGAATTAATGAAATTGATGGCGTACGCTTTGACCTGAAAAAAAGTGAAATAGCCAATCTTGAAGCAATGGGACTTATCCCTATGGTGAAAGAATATGGTAAAGTAATGGCTTTTTCCGCTAAGACTTTATTCAATGGTGATAACCTGGGTCTACAAACCTATTCGGTAGTTAGAGTTTTTGATTATGTCACTAAGGTGCTCATGGATTTTCTAAACAGAAGAGCCTTTGAAAACTTTAATTCCTCCACCAAGAAAGAGATTAGGAGAAGCATTATGAAATTCCTTGATGGCATTACCGGCCCCGGTAAACTAATTGAAGATTTTGCCATCATGAAATTTGAGCAAGACCCCGTTCAAAAGGATAAGATTCACCTGAATATTCATATGAAACCTTATTTCCCAGCGAAAAACTTTATGATCAAAATGGCGGGGCAAAATGGGAGCGATAGCACAGAATGGAATACGGAATTAGAACAGGAATAATCAAAAATTGGAAAGAGATTGGTCTTTAAAATTTAACGAATAAAGGCCTCCCTTTTCTAATTCCCAAGGAAAAGTAATCCATGGCTAACATTTGGGAAAGAGTAAAATCAAACCTCAATCAATAGTATTGGTATTTGAGATGCACCTAAACCAGATTAGAAACAGACGAAAAAGATATACTATCTCTTTGTAAAAATGAAAAAATCCAAGAAAGGTACTATCATTTTCGGTATTCCTCGAAAGGACCAAAAAGGGAAGAGAATAGATGCCAACACTCTATAATTTCTAAACTTATGTACGAGAGCTATTTTAAGTTTCCACTAAATCTGGAAGAGACCATTGGAAAGAAAGAGTTAGAAAAGACTACCCTGGAACAATCCATACAACAGCATTTACAATTTATTGCAACCACCTCTTTTGGAGAATGCAAACATGATGATCTGTTTGGTTGTGGTATATGGGAAATTGATTTTCTCATTTTTCCTAATAACACCTTTATAAGAGAACATTTGAAGGCTTATTTAAAGGAGAGCATCAAACGGTATGAAAAACGAATTGAGAACATTAGCGTGGATGTAGAAATATCAGACAGTGATTTGTCTCCAATAAATGCAAAAGTTCGGGCTAAAAAAAGGGCAGATATTTTTGTGAATGCAACTCTTAAAAAGAATAATAAGGCCTTTTCTAGCAAGCTCTCCTTTTATATCGGCCCCTTATCCTACCATTAATATGAAAGTGCTGTAATGATGAACCTAAACACAAGAGAACGGATTAAAGATCGCATACTTAAGAGAGCAGCTAAAATTTGGGGTTATCCTGAGGCTGAAGCAGAAACCTCATTTGACCCTCTTGTAGGCTTATTGTTGAATAGTTGTGCAGCAGAGCTAGAATCTATTTATGGAGAAATAAAAGCCTCTAATGCTAGGTTGTTAGACAGATTGTTAGAGGTAATGACCATTGAAAACAGTGGAAGTGTCCTGCCTGCTCGAACCGTTATGCATGCCATGCCTGTTGAAAGTAATTTTACCCTTCAGCTCACTAACCAGTTTTATATTAATCATCAAATCCCAAATAAATATGAACCAGAAAACCCTATTAATAAACGAATATTCTTTGGGCCTACCGGAAATTTTAACCTTGTAAATGCTTCTGTAAAATATACAGCATTGGATAATAAATTGTATGAGGTCGTAAATTTTCAAAATAAAACGGTTTTAACCCATGCCAGACCTAACAAATCCTTAAAGCCTTCCAACTTATGGATTGGGATTTTGGTCGACAAAAAAGTAAAAAGACTGGAAAACCCAATGTTCTATTTTCATGTCCGCAATGAAGACCATAAAAAGATTTTCTACCATTATCTCAAACAGCTGTACGTAAGTGTGAACAACAACCCCATCAAGCTTCATCAGGGCTATAACACAATAGAGAACAAAAAATTTGATATTAATAGTATTATTAATGATAACCACGAGGCCATGAGCAAAATTTATGCTCAGGTTAATGCTTTCTTTAATCACAAGTTCATTACACTTGATGAAAAAATCGACCTAAATAAATATCACCAGGAAAAGAAAAATAGTTTCCCCCTCGAATTTGAAGGAATTTTTGAGGGAAAAGCCCTCGAAAACCTAGAAGATGAAATTGTCTGGTTTAAATTTCAGTTCCCACCAACTCTCGTAGATGAGGTAACCGAAGACGTTCAGATAGCACTTAACTGCTTTCCGGCCATTAACAAACAGTTGGAGTCAGTAAATCAAAAGGTTAGTCGTTTTCTGAATATAATTCCACTCGCTTCAGACAACAGTTTCCTAGATGTAAAAGATATTTATGATACCGAGGGCACTAGGTACAATCAAAAATCTTTCAATGGAACCGAGGAACCAAATGAAAACATCGCAATTATCCGCAAGGACAGTGTAGGAAGATTTGATAGTAGAAGCGCTTCTGAGCTGGTACAACACCTCTTGGAAACCCTAAAAGATGAAAGTGCTTCCTATTCTGCTATGGGGGGGGATTTATTAACTTCCGAAGTTAGAAAGCTTAACCAGCTAATCGCCAACTTGGAACAAATGGTAGACAAAAGCCAACTAGAAAAAAATGGGATACCCTATATTATGCTCAATTTATCCCAAAGGGAGCAAAACCCTACTAAAAGCATTTTTGCGGAATATTGGACCACCAATGGGGTATTTGCAAATAATATTAAGGCCGGAATAAATTTCAAACCCGATACTGGAGTTGAGCTACAAGAAAAAACCATCCTCAATATGTTAACCACTCTTGGTGGAAGAGAAAATCCAAATGTAGAGGAGAGAATCTACGCCCATAGGGAAACTATACTTAGCAGAAACAGGGTAGTAACAATTCAAGATATCAAAGCGCTTTGTTATAAACATTTTGGGAAGGCTTTAGAAAAGGTGGAAGTGAAAAGAGGAATCATGGCAACCCCCTTCTCCAGCACGGGCTTTACAAAAACAATCGATATCCTTTTGTATGCTCCCTCCAAAGAAAATGGGACCGTTTCAAGGGAGGAATGGCAATTCTTATGCGAAGACCTTAAAATCCAGTTAAAAGAAAGGGCTTCCT
>NZ_SMMB01000299.1 GCF_009711365.1 Xanthovirga aplysinae
TAGTTTTCTTTCGTATACACTCTTACATAATCTACCTCTAAAGTTTGAGGGAAAACAGTAGATGCATCTGGATTTCCAGGCCAATCTCCTCCAACAGCCAGATTCAACAATAAATGAAAATTTTGATCAAAAGGCCAGTTTTCACCAATGGTTGTAGGGTTTACGGTAGAGTAATGGATGCCATCAACATACCACCTTATTTCTTCTGGTTCCCATTCTATTCCAAATATATGAAAATCTTGGTTGAAATCACTTGTAATTATTCTATAAGGGTTTCCATAATGTGAATTATCAGGCCAAGGTAGTCCATAATGTACGGTCCCATGTACAACATTAGGTTGGTGTCCCAAATATTCCATGATATCAATTTCTCCACTTTGGGGCCATCCCCCATAAACATTGTCGGTAGGAAGCATCCAAAAGGCCGGCCATATGCCCTGGCCTATAGGAAGCCTCATTCTGGCTTCGAACTTTCCATAGGTCCAATCCCCTTTATTCTTACTTTCTAACCTTGTTGAGGTGTAATTTTTACCTCCCATGGACTCTTCTTTTGCTGTAATTTTTAGCGTTCCAGCATTAACAGTAGCATTTTGATTTGTATAATACTGCAGCTCATTATTTCCCCAACCGGAAGGAAGGCCAAAACTAGTACCATCCCCAAGCAAATAGGACCATTTTGTTTGATCTAAAGTGGTCCCATCAAACTCATCTGACCAAACCAACACATATTCACTTTCATCTGTAGTGGGCTCCTCCACTACCTCTTCCTCGTCGATAGTTTGTTCTACTTCATCTACCTTTTCATCCTTATTACAAGAAAAAAATAGTAACCCAATAAAAGTGGCAGTTAATAGATAAGCTTTTTTCATCTTTTTTCTATTTTAAGTTTAAAAAAATACTATTAATATTCTTTCTAAAATTATTCCCTCTAACCCTGAAAAAATGTGACTAGATCAAAGGTGGAAAAGGAATCATTTTTTGAGTTTTTTTAAAGAAAAACCTTTCATGAAATTATGCAATTATAATCAATAGAG
>NZ_SMMB01000190.1 GCF_009711365.1 Xanthovirga aplysinae
AACCAGAGGCAAACATTTGGACTGAAGATAATTCTCTTCTTTTAGGAACTGCAGGTATTGGTTTAACTTATCTGGGACTCACAACGGGAAGAGAATATAAATGGGACAGATGTTTTTTCTTAAGTTAGATAATAATATGATTTTTTCGAATGATTTACTAATAAGGGTTCCTTCATTACCCGCGCAAACTAATTTCAGTGAAGAACAAATTAAAACTAATTTCGGCCGTAAAGAAAGCTTGGAGGCAATGTATATTTCCAGTAAAGATGTATACAATAATATATCCAAATGGTTAAATAAAGAGTTAGGGGAGAAAGAGGCAGTTCGTCTGTTTATTACTTTATATAAGTATAGCTTACGAATGGCAAATAGAAGCACCCCTTTTGGACTTCTAGCCGGAATAGGATATGCTAAATGGAATGATTCTAACACTGAAATCTTAGTGAAAGAATTTGACTTGAGGAAAAAGAGCACTAAAATCGATTCATATTACCTAAGCTTAATACTAAGGAAAATTGAGGATCATCCGGAATACAGGAATCATATCAATTATTACCCTAATAATACAATATGGGAAAATGATTCAAAAATTCAGTTTACGGAATGGATCATTAAAAATGAAAAAAAAA
>NZ_SMMB01000678.1 GCF_009711365.1 Xanthovirga aplysinae
TTTTAAAAGAAAGTAAGGATACTATCAAATAAAACCATAATTTTGCAGCGTCAAATTATTATACATTGTAGAAATAGAGAAATGGGGATTATCTTAACTTTTTTTATAGCGCATTGGTACCTGTCGTTGTTTTTTCAGACGTTTTTTCATCATAGGTATTCTGCTCACAAAGCATTTACGATGAGCAAGGCCACTGAAAAAGTCTTCTTTGTATTAACCTGGATTTTTCAAGGTTCAAATTATCTAAGTGTTTATGGATATGGTGTTATGCATCGAATGCATCATGCTTTTGCAGATACGGAAAAGGATGTTCATTCTCCTAAATATGATGAATCCATATTTAAAATGATGTGGAAAACAAAAACCATCTATTCTGCTATTGCTAATAAGGAAAAGAAGGTAGAGAAGCGGTTTACAGATGGCGTACCAGAATGGACAGCTTTTGAAAAAATTGCCCGTTCCTGGCCTAGTAAAATTATGTGGGGGGCCTTATATACTTTTGTTTATTTCCAGTTTGCCACGGAATGGTGGTTGTGGTTGCTACTTCCTATTCAATTCATGCTTTCACCAATTCATGGAGCTATTATCAATTGGTTTGCTCATAAATATGGATACAGAAACTATGAAGTTGGAGATACCTCAAGAAATTTTCTTCCATTTGATTTTCTGATGTTGGGAGAAAGTTATCATAATAATCACCATAAAAATGGGTCAAGAGCTAATTTTGGAGGTGTGCGTTGGCATGAATTTGATCCGACTTACTATATAATCTTACTTTTGAATAAGCTAAAAGTAATTAAATTAAGCCCAAGTAATTCAAGGTAGGGGGGGACAAGGATAAAAATTTCTTTTGAAGTGGTTAGTTTACTGAGAAGTGACTAACCACTTTTTTTGTGGTAAATAATTTTCGGAAGAAGTAAAAACCCTATACTTTACCTATATTCTTGCCTGTTAAAGGTGAATACAAACTATATTTACCAAAGTTTATAAGGCACCTGGAAATACTCAGATTTGTTGTTTATCGGACTTTTAGATAATCCAATACAGCACCCTCTTCATTGCTGCCAATTATTTTTGTGGCGAAGCTCTTTAATTCCGGTTTGGCATTTTCCACAACTATTTTGTTTTTGGCCAACTTGATCATGGGAATGTCGTTCACATTATCCCCAAATACCGTGAGTTCATTAACATCAAAGGAATATTTATCGCACAACTGTTTTATGGCGTTGGCCTTTGTTGCTTTTTGACCATGTATTTCCAACCAATACCAACCTTTATGGTATTGGTTCTCATAATAATGGGTAGAAATTTGATCCCCAAACTGTGTTACTATCGATTGATAGATCTGGTCAATAATGACTTGACGCTCCATTACTGTGAAGCCAAAAATATCTTGATCAAAGACATCTTCATAAGCAACAGTTTTAAGAAGGCGTTTATCCTGTTTTGAAGTTAGTTCTTCTAAATACCAACTCATCCCTTCACTTAAAATGTCTTTGTAATAGAGGCGGTCTTTACCATCATTTGTTGTACTAATAAAGGGAGCGCAATTAAAGGTTCGAATGGTATGAAGAATTTGGCTGTACAAATCTGGAGAAATTGTATTTAATTGAAGATGTTCCCCTGTATGAAAATCGGTGATACTAGCTCCATTAAGTAATATAACTGGTAACTTAAGCTCCAAACCTTTTAAGATTTGACGAACCGAAGGGTAACTCCGTGCGGTGGCAATGGTAAAATTGATATTTTTAAACAATTGATTGAGTCCGTCTCTGGTTTTTGGGGCTAACGTGCCATCATTTTGTAAAAGAGTTCCGTCAAGGTCCGAAACAAATAGTGATTGGTGCATATACTTAATTTAAGTTATTAAGAAGGAATTGTAAAGGTAATTAAGTTTACTGAATTTAGGAGAATGAAGACTTTATGGGTCCAAATGACTTTTCCTGTTCGAAATACAAATAGATTCATGTCAATAGGTCAATGGTTATCCTGCCTGCTAAATTTTCATTTTTTTAAATGATTAAATCTGCTTCATCCAAATAAATGGGTTATACTTTATTATTTTAAGGGCGCTTATTTATTTTATCTGTTCCGGAAAGTCTCCTTTAAAATAATTGAAGTATATAGCCTAAAAAGGCACTCCCAAAAACCAGCCATAAAACATTAATTTTTTTTGGTCCGAAAGTGATCACCAAACTCAATGCTGTGATAAACCACGCTCTCCAATCTGTTAGTACACTTTGACCCAATTGAAGGGTAACGGCAATCATAATTCCAACTGCACCAACGTTGATGGCATCAAGAAAGGATGAAGCAGCCTTGGTTTTACGTAATCGGGGAACAATCGGGTTTAATAAGTTTACAAGGAAAAAGGAAGGAATGAAAATACCCAAGGTGGCCAAGGTTGCTCCGGAAAGACCACTAATTTGATAGCCTATAAAGGTGGCTGTGGTTAAAATAGGGCCTGGAGTAAGCTGTCCAATGGCTATCGCATCTAATAATTGGGTTCGACTGATCCAGGCTAATCTTTCAACTAATTCTGCATCCAGGTAAGCAATTAATAAATAGCCACTACCAAACAATACAAGGCTTATCTTGAAAAATACCCAAAAGAGGTTAAAATTGGAAAGACCTTGTATTGCGAAAATGCTTCCCAATCCAAATGGGGAAACGGATTTAAGCTTAGTATCAAATTTTTGAGTTTCTTTGCTCCAGTTTACAATCATCCCTAGAAGACCAGAACCAATTATTAGTAATACTTCATTTATCCCCATTAAGGACAAGGCAATTACCGCCACCCCTAATGTACCCAAAAACCACCCTTTGACGGCTTTTTTTCCTAATTTATAAATAGCCCCACAGATTACAGCCAGAATTGCTGGTTTTATCCCAAAAAGGAAGGGCTCAATGTTGGGAAGGTTACCATAATTCACATACAAAATGGCAAAAACTAATGTAATTAGGGCTGCAGGAAATATGAAACTAATGCCCGCCACTAATAGGCCAATAGTTCCAGCTACTTCTTTCCCTACATGCATAGTCATTTGGGTAGAGTTTGGCCCTGGAATTAAATTTGTAGCTCCAACCAAATCCAAAAAATGTTGACGTGAAAGCCATTTTCTTTTATGGACTACTTTCTCTTCCAATATGGCAATATGGGCTGCTGGGCCCCCAAAAGCTATTACACCCAATTTAAAAAATAAGGATGTTAATTCCTTTA
>NZ_SMMB01000770.1 GCF_009711365.1 Xanthovirga aplysinae
TATTTAAAATTGGCATTAAATCGTAATAACTAAAAGTGACAACTGCCTTAATTAGTCTTTTGGCTCATTTTTTCTCATTTCTGCTGTGTTCAAACCTATAGCTTTAACTCATTTAAAATCTTCCTTTTTAGCTAAAAAATTAATCATTTCCTACGACTTGAAAGTGGCATCCAGAAACTTGGACTGACTGCCGATCTTTGTATGGTCTTGAAATTATGTATTGATTAATCCGCTTCCGCTAGTTGGATTTTTTTAAAGCAATTTCTACAGCACTTTCAGCATGAATTTTTGTTGTATCAAAAATTGGAATATTTACATCTGAATCATTGATTAACAAAGGAATCTCTGTGCATCCCAAAATCACACCTTCGGCTCCGCTTTTTATTGAATTATTGATTATGTTTCTATATCTAATTTTTGATTCCAATTCAATTTTCCCATGAACAAGCTCATTGTAAATAATATCATGTACGGTGTTCCTGTCTTTTTCATTAGGAATCATTACTTCTATGTTAAAGTTTTCACTTAATATTTTCTTATAGAAATCCTTTTCCATAGTGAATTTCGTTCCCAACAATAAAACTTTATTGATGTTCTGCTTCCTTATTTGATTTCCTGTAGCCGTAGCGATATGTAAAAAAGGAATTTTGGTATTCTTGATTATTTGATCACTACATAAATGCATGGTATTTGTGCAAAGAAGTATTATATCCGCCTTAGCATTTTCTAGATTTTTTGCCGATTCTACCATTATCTTATTTAGGGTGTCCCAGTCCCCTTTGTGCTGTAGTCTTTCAATTTCTGCGAAGTCAACCGATTCCATTATACATCTGGAAGAGTGAAAACCTCCCAAAACTTCTTTCACTTTCTTGTTTATTATCTCATAGTAGACATGAGAAGATTCCCAACTCATCCCTCCTATCAAACCAATTTTTTTCATATGTAATTCAGTTTGTCCCCAATGCCAAATCCAAAAAATTTAGTTTTGATCTTGCCGTGGTCTGGGCCCGACTTTTATTTTTTCAATTGTTTATTTTTATGGAACCCAAAGTTGAGTTTTTAACTCTTATTGTATGGTAGACTTAAACCCTTTTTAGATAAACAATATTTGACTGAGGGGATCATGTTAGAAAATCCCAAAAAACCTTTTTGATTATATATATTACAGTGCACTCCCTCCCCCTTTTATCTTTTTATTATACTGCGATTACTACATTTCCTATCTTATGTCCTTTATCCACATATTTATGGGCCTCCACAATCTGCTCTAACGGATACTGTCTGTCTATGACAGTTTTTATATGCCCGGCTTCAATTAGCTTTTTGAGTTGTAGAAGATCATCAGGGCCTAACTTATGAAAGTTATCATCGACTGACACGTACTTTCCCTGCGAATTAAGTACTTTTTTACATTGTGTCTTTACTTTTGAACTTTTCTTTTCTCCAACTGCATCAAGAATAAAATCATAAAGCTCTAATTCGTCTATAGCGTCCGCTTTTGTATAATCAATTACTTTACTAGCACCAAGAGACTTCACCAATTCTCCATTTGATGAACTGCACACCCCAGTTACATCCGCACCATGGTATCTAGCAAGTTGGACTGCAGTAGTTCCTATTGCCCCAGAAGCTCCATAAATAAGTACTTTTTTTCCGCTTTGGATATTCCCTTGTTTCATAAAGTACATGGCCAAAACCCCTCCATAAACTATTGCCGCAGCTTCCTCATGGCTTATATAATCAGGCTTTATGACCAAGGAACCATTCTTTATCTCTTTATTGGACATGCATTTGTATTCAGCATATGTACCAAAGGTAGAACCCGTAAATCCGTAAACTTGATCACCTTTTTTAAACTGCTTTATATCCTTGCCCACTGATTCAATTTCTCCCGACAACACCAATCCAATGATAGGGTTTCTCGGCTTGGAAAAGCCTAGAAAAAGCCTCATCATTAGTCCCATTATTTGCTTTTTAGGAAAGCTAGGATTTCCAGGCATCTCAAAGCCCCGGATAACACAATCACTTGCAGTTACGGCTGTGGCATGTATTTTTATGAGTACCTCATTGTTTTTGGGAATAGGCTTTTCCACTTCGCTCAATTGGAGGACTTCAGGGGGTCCGTATTTTGTGCATTTAATGGCTTTCATTCTTGTCATATATTTATTCCTTATTCACCTATTTATTAAATCCCTTCAGACCCAGGGCTTCTTTAAACTTTTCCGATTCGAATGACCTTGACTTAATTTTATCCAAAACGTCAACTCAAATATTAATGTATGCATTAATCTTCCAGAGGCTCACAGTGAAAACCACATGCTTTTAAGAGGATGATAATCTCATTTTCACTGATATCATTTATGGTTTCAATTCGCAATACATTATCTATGTCCTCAGTATCAACAGACCACTTAACGATAAGGGGATGATTGTTAAATAGTGGTTTGATAACCTTCACCTTTTTCCTGGTTTTAATATCAGTTCTAAAAATCAATAATGGATTAGAAGGGGTTTTTCGTTTTCCCATATTTGCATTTAAAATTTTATTCATCACTATCAATTCCTTTTGTACGCTTTATGTAGGCTTTATAGGCTTCTTCCCCTTCTTCTTCCCAGAATTTATCGTAAAGCTCCCATTTCGAGAAATCGTTTTTATAGCTTTTATCACTAGAGTCAGCTTTCTTTTTTGATGAACTTTTATTATTCGAGCTTCCCCCAAACCCACCGAATAGGATTTTGAATAGAATTAGGATCCCAACAGCTTGCCAATAATTAATTTCTTTTAGCCCAAAAAGTTCTGGCA
The DNA here is from genome assembly GCF_009711365.1 of Xanthovirga aplysinae. Classification (GTDB taxonomy): domain Bacteria; phylum Bacteroidota; class Bacteroidia; order Cytophagales; family Cyclobacteriaceae; genus Xanthovirga; species Xanthovirga aplysinae. Next base: position 2,804 of record NZ_SMMB01000770.1, read on the forward strand.
TTAGAGCGTTCCATAACCACATGACAATGAAGCCGAATAAAACAGCAAACCCTATAGCTGCAACAATACCTAACAACACACAAGCTATCATGGTTGTTGGCTTTTTTGTTCGCATTTTATGTTTAAAATAATTGGTCATATTTTCTGATGTTTTAAGTATTAACATTCTTCTTAAGTTGCTTTTTTAGAATTGAAAGGGCTCTGTGACGCCTTGACATCAAGGTTCCCTCAGGAGCTCCTGTTTTTAAGGACAATTCTCTATAACTGAACCCTTCAAAATCTATGGCAATAATTATTTGTTTATAGTGCGGTTTTAATTCTGAAATTGTTTTGATTAATTCATGTTTCATTTGTTCAGAATATGAATTATCTGCTTTACCGTAGAATAACTCAACAAACTCAACCAGTCGTGATTCACTTTCATCATGAATATTGGTCGTTTGCTTTTTGGTACGCATTAAATCAATAATCTTATTTCTTATGGAGTGGTAAACAAAACCCGCCACATTGTTAATAGGAGAACTGGTATCGGCACGGGAAAATAATTTCAAAGCAACATCTTGAATTATGTCTTCAGCATCTCTGTCGGCACTATCAGTAAATTTTGAAATGACATATGATTTGAGTTGATCATATTCTTTACCAAAAAATGCCTTTAGTTTTCTACTGTTATCTGTTTCTGACATTATTCAATTGCCTTTTAATGGCACTTCATCTATAAAGACGAAGTCTTTTAATTTCCTTGCATTTACTTTTTTGAACAGGCATTACCTTATAAAATAACCGTACTGTAAACTGTTAGACGAATGTCAATTTATCCTTAGGGAAGGAAAATGTGTAAGAAATGAGAGACAACATTTATAAGGTGCAAGAACACAATAATTGTGATTTGTAACTTGCACCTATGGGAATCTGCCCAAAAACTCCAACTAAAAATAAGTATTTGGGATGTTTTAGTTTAAAAAAAATGCTAAAATTTGAAATAGTCTTGAAAAAATGCCTTTTAAAAA
>NZ_SMMB01000235.1 GCF_009711365.1 Xanthovirga aplysinae
GCTTTTACATCTATGCTATGAAATCATAGCCGCGCAAAGCCAACAGCACCGCCCAAGCTCCACTTCATACATGGACCGTTGGCAGTAAATTAGATAAATGGCTAGAAAAAAGAGAAAAAGGAAAACTCAGAGTAGGAAAAAAAATCAAAGCAAAAAAAATACCTTTGAGCCGTTACCAGGCTGGGCTAAACTTTTTGTTATCGGTTTTTCATTGGTTATGATCTTTGGCTCTATTTATTTAGCAATAAAAGATAATACAGTTTATGAGAGCGATTTAACCACAATAGAGGTGACTTTGAAAGAAGATCCAATATATGATCAGTATAAAATTAAATCGACCACTTATAAAGAGATTACCCTAAAAACAAAGGAGTATCAAAGAGATTTTAAAGTTACCGGAAAAACCTATAAATCTACCGATCATTATAAATTGAGGACCTCTGTCAAAGCAGGTGATCATGTCCAATTAAAAGTTAAAAAAGGGACAGTACCAAAGCTTAATAAAAAGTCCTTTGTGAATAATTATAATGAGGTTTTTGGCTTATCAAAAAAGGGAATTTCCTTAATTGATCTGGTGTTAAAGGCTGAATTGGAAGATAAGGACAGTAAATGGGCTTATTGTTTTACAATATTAGGATTAGTAATGCTTCCATATGGTTTTATAAAAAAGAAACCAATGCTTAGTATGGAGAAAGCAATCTCCCTTACTGCTTTGGTAGGATTACTTGTAATTATCATTATAGCGAAAATGAAATAAAATCAACTGCCAACAATGGCGAGCTGCCATGCTTTG
>NZ_SMMB01000221.1 GCF_009711365.1 Xanthovirga aplysinae
TTTACCTTCCCCCACCAATTCATCCCCTACCAACCTAAGAAAAGAGCTGTCAGCTACGAGGTTTTCATTCTTAGTAATTATTGGAATTCTAACCACTTCAAAATCTTCCTTCGAAATTCCAACCAAAGCTTGTTTTCCCTGAATCATAGAAGAAGGAAAGCCAAAAGGAGTGTATTTACTGGTTGCGTCCAAAAACACAACCTCCCCTTTTAGGTTTTTCCATACCGTGATCATGTGGTCATCGACAATGGGTGTGGCAATAGTGGTATAATCGTATGGTTTTTCTCTGGACCCCACCCATGTGAGGTAGGATTCAACGCCTGCAATTTTAAGCATCTGGTGTATAATATTTGCCATATCTTTACAATCTCCATACTTTTTTTCTAAAACCAGGTTGGCTTCATGGGGAATGAAACCACGCATGCCTTCTTCAAAGGCAATGTACTTGATATGATCCTGCACCCAATAATAAATTCTCTTAACTTTTTCTTCCTCTTCAACTACGCCTTCTGTCAGTTGATTGACCACATTTTGTAAATTTTTCCCTTTATTTTTGCCAAGGTTCTGAGTAAAAGTTGCATACCAGGCATAGAGGTCTTCCACCTCCCCTAAATAGTTTTGATTGATCTCATTATTTTTTGCCTCTGTGATATAGTAAATAATATGAGGTGCATAATAACTTAAACTTGGGGAGTTCTCTTCCAATTCTATTTTTGGAACATGTTTTGAATTCCAACTATAGGT
>NZ_SMMB01000053.1 GCF_009711365.1 Xanthovirga aplysinae
TTGGAGATAGGAATCTCTCAGGGTGGATATCCCTTTGGGCGTAAACGTAGAGGTTTAAGCTCAAGCGTTGTCCAAGATTCCCCCACTATATTGTCTTTGCTTAGTGGTGGGTGCATATCAAGGGATATTAAGCATTCCTAAAACGGTCATATAAATATCATTATGTTAAATAGAATATTATGAAATTTAGACCCTTCTCTTCTATTAACAATTAATGAGTAATGAGTAATTTTCCATTACTTCTCCTAC
>NZ_SMMB01000118.1 GCF_009711365.1 Xanthovirga aplysinae
TAATGTATTGCTGGTAGAGAAAGTAGAAGAACTAACCCTTCACACCATAGCACAAGAAAAAGAAATCAAAGCACGAACTAAGGATATTATAGCCCAGGAAAAAGAAATAACTGCACAAGCTAAGAAAATCCAGACTCAAGCTAGGGAAATCGCTAGCCTAAAAGCTGCTTTTGAAAAAATACTTGGAAAAATGGATCGATAATGATCCTTCTGTATGTCCTATTTGCTTTTTGTTGAAGTAAACAGACAAAAGCAATTTTTTCAATAAAAGCTGGTCCATTTACTTAGAAAAGAAAATAACATTTATTTAAAAAGCTTCTTTTCGCATGACTTGTCTTAATTAAATGCATAGGGAATTTTCATTATAGAGGGTGAAGATATTAAACTATTATTTAGGAGA
>NZ_SMMB01000003.1 GCF_009711365.1 Xanthovirga aplysinae
TTAATAATACAATACCCTCCACAAATACCAGTGGAGTCTATGCAAGTTCAATTATTAACAATAGCTCCAATAACGCTTCTCAACATGGTTTATATTTACAAGTTAAACAAGGAGGTGGCTACTTATTTAAAAGCTCAATCAATGGAGGACAAACAAAAGATGCCTTTGTTATCAACAATCAAGGAAACGTTGGAATTGGCACA
>NZ_SMMB01000153.1 GCF_009711365.1 Xanthovirga aplysinae
ACCGTATCCCATACGCCAATAAAATGGGGCGTACAGCTTTGACAAAAGGTGGCCTTAAAGTCCTTGTGCACGGAAAAATCTTTCTTATTATACATTTCGGAAACGTAAGGGATAAGTTGTTCACTTCCCTTATGTAAGAGCCCAAAATGATGAATCATGCCGGCAAGTGCTCGAACCGTAAAGGCCCCCCGACTAAAGCCAAACAAATAAACACGATCGCCCGGGCGATAAGCATGCATAAGATAGGCATAGCCTTGATCGATCGTCTTTTGAAGGCCTAAACCAAATCCTTTACTTAATAAAATGTCCGTTTTTTTTCCGTATTTATGATGCAAAAGATCGATGGTCCCTATTCCGGGGTGGTAGTATTTTGTCTGAGATTCATTTGAAACAAGGGATTCGAAGGTTTTTACCACATTGGTATTATTACGGCCATATTCATTGCCCGTACCATCGTAGCAGATTACAATATTTTTGTTTTTCATCATTTGCCCCTTTCCTAATTTTAA
>NZ_SMMB01000745.1 GCF_009711365.1 Xanthovirga aplysinae
GAAAGCCAAAAGAAAGCGGGAGCAGGAAATGGGAAATATTGACCGGGAAAAGGGCCCTGTTATGGAAGAACCCGAAAGAAGAGAGCGGTCGATGGGATTTGAGGATTGGATGGAACAATTAGAGGTAGAAGAGACTAGAGAAGAGGTGTTAGAAAATATTTCCTATAAAGAGGTGAAGCCTTCTTTTGTTATGGAAGAAAGATTGAAGGCTGAGAAAAGACAGGTGGAGGTTAAAGACGAAATTGAGAAGGTGGAAGTTGTTGAGCCGGAGGCAAGAGAAGAAGCTCTTGTTTTTAAGCCATTTTCTAGCTTTGGCGATGAAGAGCGAAAATCTACCGAAATATTAGAGAAGATCCGGGATAATCCTGACTGGGCCAAAGAGGCTGTTATTATGAGTGAAATCATTCACAGGAAATATTAAGATTAATCCTAATTGGTTTTTCGGTTAGGGTGAAATAATTATCGTTGCCGCAAATTATTGGGTTTCTAACAGGGGGGAAATATAATTAATCAGAGTGTTTTTCGTCCGCAAGGTAACGGAAATTCTCGAAAAATTCGTGCGTTTTTACTATTTCAAAAACTTCCTCTTCTACCTGTTGGTAGGATTGAACTTTGAAGGTTTGGCCTTGGTAATGCAATTTTTTCCTTTCCCCAACCTCTCTTATATAAGCCTTTGGATCGTATTGATTTTCTACCAATTCTTTAGCTCTATATTCAGCAATTATCCCTTTTGCTTTGCAGGCCAAGTCAAAGCTGGTTTGAGTTCTCATATCCACAACCATATAAACAAAGAATGAAGTTTTCCCATTGTACCGTTGTTTGAGCATAATCATGGCGATGGCCTCTCCATTAATGGAAACAACGAAAAAATAGGGCATCAGGGAAACGGCTTGTTCAAAAGCAATGGCTGTACTATTAACTTTCGTTTTTAGATTTTTTTTTCTAATCCCGTCTACATTATTTTTCAAGGTGTAATAGTTAGCAAAGACCTCGTACTCCTCCACTTTACTTAAACTTATTCTTTCTGCATTAAAGGCTGGAATAAGAGCTTGCATATTTTGAGTATAGCTTTGGAAACTGCACAATAGGAGCGAGCAAAGGCATAGCCATGATTTCATATCTTTTGATGTTTGGGGTGTGGATAGGAAGGAATATGTCGAGGAGTCTGGCGAAATTTTCGTCAGAAGTCATTGGAAATCATTTCCAGATCACACCACAGTTACACACAATTTACTTTCCTCTGAAACAAGAGATGCAAGCAATGAGTTCTATGCGGAACGTAAATAATGAATAGTGAATAAATAACAATTAAAAATGAGGTAATTGCGGCTAGATATGTCCTTACTAGTTATTCATTATAAATTATTCACTCTTAATAAGGGTTTTGCCTTTTTCAATTTCCTGAATGGTCAATGCTAAATTTTTTAATTTTTCATTTGGATTATAATCGTCAAATTGAGAACTCTTATATTCTTTACCGTCTGATTGAATAGAAAGGCGGGAGGAAAATGCCCTGTCAGTTGCCCGAAGGTTAGTTGGAGATTGTAATTGCGGAATTTCGACTAGATTTACACGCTCAAGAGATTTGCATAAATTTCTCCATTCTTTTTTACTTATTTTTCCTTTGTATTCTTTTTGGCTTCTACCAGAGGTTCTAATATGAATACTGTCAGGAGTAAAGATGAGTTCTTTATGAAATCCTCTTGTACCCGATTTGAAGGTGATTTTCTGAATTTCGTCGCTTTTTTGCAGAGTAAATGAAAATCCAAGAACTAAAATTAGAAAGGAGAAAAGGTAAAGTGTGGCCCTCATAAAAATATATCTTTGTTACAAATGATCAATTAATATAAGAAATATAACCGAAAATCTCTTAATTATTGAATTGTACGATATAAGGAATAATAAAAGTTTTAAAGCTAAGGTTGTGAATACTTTATTTATTCTTTTTATTACTCATCTCATTTTTCTCTATTTTTTCTTCCAGGTATTTTTTATTAAAGTTTTGGAAAAATCTATGAAATCTAGAAAAGTATCTTTGGAAGTTAATACATCGCGAATGGTTTTTAAATAGAAAGAAAATGCATCCCCTTTAGAATTTTGAGTCTCATCCTCCTTTGAACCTGATTTTTGTTTCCTTTCCTTTGTAAATTGGGGGGCTTTTTCTATATGTGGAGTTGTTTGAAGTTGTTTCTTTTGAGGGTCAAAGATTGGGTCTAAGGCATCCGCTTTAGTAAAACTTTCTTTGGCTTTATCTATATGACCTTTTTTTTCTAATATCAATCCTAAATTATTGTGAATTATCGCATCTTCAGGATCTAATTTTATGGCCATTTGGTAATCCTCCACAGCTCCATCTAAGTCTCCCAATTTTTCCCGAATAAAAGCTCTGCTAGAATAGCGGTAAGGGTTCTTGGGATCTAATTTTTGAGCCTTGTTAAGATCTGTGATGGCTTTTTCCGATTGCTTATTGAGAAAATAGGCTACCGCTCGTTCACTATATAAAGTAGGGTTTGTGGGGTCACCCTCAATAGCCAGACTAAAATCCACGATACTGGGTTTTATTTGTTTTAGTTTAAATTTGGCTAAACCTCTATGGTAGATGCTGTTAGTGTGTTGAGGTTCCAGTTTTAGGGCTTTGCTAAATGAATGAATAGCTTCTTCAAATCGATCTTCCCTAATTCTTTCTTTTCCTTCTTTATAATAAGCCTCAAATGTTCCCATATTTTCCCTCTTATAAATTTTCCCGGGCAAATTTCGGTTTACTTTTTTACTTTACCAAAATCCTACGCTTTTCAATTGAGATAATTGCCTTTAAAGTGCGTGTTTTAGTTCTTTTCTTGAAAAACATAAGTTCCTTCTTTGCTATTATAAAGTTATAGCGAATACTAGGGATTGGATTTTCTAAATAGATGTGGAAATTTTTCTTACTGTGCACTGGATTTCAATTTGGACTAGTCTTAAATCTTAAGGCTCAGGATTCTGAACAAAGGGTTGGGGCAATTGAGAAAAGAAGGCCTTTAACGGTTGCATTAAATAAATATGAAATACCCCTTTCTTTTGAGGAAAATGGACAGATTAAGGGTTTTTATGTGGACCTATTAAATGCAATTGGGAAAGAAACCGGTCTAAAATTTAAAATTGTGTTGAAGGAATGGGCTGAAATATATGAGCAATTTACTCAATACTCCTCTTTTGATCTAACCACTCTTTATTATAGTAAGGAAAGGGCCACTAAATTCGAATATTCAACTACATTGCTCATTATAGACCATGTTTTTATAAGTCGCAAAGGTTCTTTTTTAATGGGACTTCCTTCGTTAAGAGACCAACGAATTTTGGTGGAGAAAAAATCTCTTGTATCTCAACGGCTTCTCGAGCAATATCCAGATCTTCGTTTGGTGGAAGTCCCCTCAGAATCCTATGCTCTTCAGGAGGTTTCAAAAGGTAAATATGATTTGGCCATTGTGGATGAGTTTCAAGCCCAGCGACTAGATCTTATTCCCGATTATAAAGGGTTAAAAGTAATTGGTGCAGATATTTTGCCAATGGAGCAATGCTTTGCCGTTCATAAAGGGGATACGGCCTTATTGGCCCGGATAAATTTTGGTTTGGAAAGAATAAAAAGAAAAGGAATA
>NZ_SMMB01000830.1 GCF_009711365.1 Xanthovirga aplysinae
AAAGCATACCTCATTTCCAAAAAATAAAAGTTAAAAAAATTAAAATGAGTGTATGCTTTTATAGTTTTCTAAAAGCGATATTCCACGGCCAGTTTAAATGCTCTTCCCAAAATAGGGCGTGCCATAAAAAACTCTTCAGGAGCAGCTGTTGACCTTGGGTTACCTTCTGTAAGGCCGATTGAATTGGTTAAATTACTGGCATTCAGCAATACAGTATAGTTATTAGAAGTATAAGAGACCCCAGCACCAAAAACACTATAAGCAGGTAGTTCAAACTCATTCGCATTATCATTATATTTTTTCCCGAAGTGATCAAAGGTCAGAAAGGCATTTAATCCTTTCATTACCTGCACAGAGGGCCGGACTTTAAAAAACATATCCGGGATTCTTCTTACACTATTTCCATTTAGGGCTTCGTTAGCTTCCCCTTCAAAATTCTTCAGTGTAGGGTTTTGAAAAGTTCCTGTTACATTTAGGCTAAAAATACCCGCATTTGCCATACTTTCAATTTCAATACCCATATTATCTGCCCCAGCAAACTTGTTTTCAGACTGACCATCAGCCAAAATATCCGTGAAGGCAATGTTTTGCATATCCATATAAAATAAATTAGCAAACACCGCCAATTTAGAAGTGGTGTATTTGTACCCTAATTCCAATTGCTTTATTTCCACGGGCCTGATGTTTTCTAGATTATTTACATTATCTAAATAGGCTTCTTCTATTGGAGACCTGAAACCACTACTGAATCGCAAATAAGAGGCCATATGGTCATTAAATTGATAATTACCAGCCACAGTATAAGATAGACGGTTAATATCATCATCGCCTGGGTCGGAATCCAGATTGTCTCCATATTTCCAATAAGTATAGGGAGCTCCAACAGAGGAAACTTTATCATCAGCGGTTGTGGTCTGGTCACCTAAATCATTAGATTCCGTACTGCCAATATATCCTGAATATTTAGCTATTTCGTAACGCAAGCCAGCATCCAATGTAAGATCCTCTGAAACCTGGAATTCCTCATTCAGATAAAGTGCATTAATATTTGCTCGAATCTGGGAATCTCTTGTTAGGAAAGAAATAGCAGTCACACCATTCAAGGTTCTTGAAAAATTGGGATCTTCTGGATTCAAGTCACCATCGACCAAATTTAGCAAACGAGAATTGTCTGATATTTCCATTAGAATATTACTCCAATTCCATTGCTGATTGGAAGTATAACTGGAATGATAATAACCTAAAGTCAGATGATGATGCTCATTTTCAAAACCCAACTCCAATTTGTTAGAAAAAGATTCCATCTGTTTATCAATGGACCAAAAACCTACTTCTGCCACTAGATCCGGATTTGCCACTTGGCCATTATCCGCATAATAATAAATAGGATTATTAATAGGCAGGCTTCGATTAATAGCAAACTCAAGGGGAGAAGTTGGAGCAGCTCCGGGAAACAAAGCCGTATATTCCATGTCAATATTCGTTACCCTAAAAGCGTCGGTTATCGTCCAGCCTTTGCCTAGTTCAATTTGACTTTCACCTCCAACAGCATTTACTACAGGGTGTATTCCATCCTCCAAATTCCGTTCAAAAAACCCACCTCCTGGTTGGGGCACTTTCAATTTACTGGCATAAACACTGGCCAGCGTACCATAATTAGGATCGAACCCAGGAATTCCTTCAGGATCGGAAGGGTTTTGAAGAGGAATGGGAAGCAAAAATAAATTTTTATCATTAAGGTGTTTATAATATAATCGTACATACCCTTTATCCAGGTTATAGGTAAGATTGGCTTTCACCTGGCCTCCTTTATTCGCAGGATAACCCGGGCTCCTAATTCCATTATCTTCTCTATAGAACCCGCCAATATTATAAAATAACCTCTCACTTAGAGGTCCTCCAATATTTAAATCCGTCCTAAAAAGTCCATAATCACTTACTGAAATCTTGGCCAAACCTTCAAACTCCGGCCCTCCTGTATTACTGATAAAGTTTACAATTCCTCCAGGGGCATTACTGGCAAAAATAGAGCCCGAACCGCCTCTTAATCCCTCAACTCTTTCAACAGTTTCATCAATCCTAAACCAGTTATCCACATTGGCAAATTGCAAAGCACCGTCCTCAAAAATGGGTAATCCATCCTCCTGCATTTGCACATATTCATAAGCACCTGCTGCAGGAATACCCCTGGCAAATAAATTATTTCCAACTTCTCCACCTGAAGTCTCCACTAAGAACCCTGGTATCGTTTGAAGAAGATCAGCTGTGCTATTAGGGGATAACTCCGAAATACTTTTGGAATTAATGGTGGTTATAGCCACACTTGACTCCAATTTCGTCTTTGGGTTGGCATTACCTGTTACCACTACTTCACTTAACCCTAACAAATCAGACTGCAGCGAAACATTCAGAAAAGCACCTTCAGCCCCTAACATTACCGTTTGCATTGAAGGTTGGTATCCTACGAAAGAAATCTCAATTTGATATTCTCCTTCATCAAGACCATCTAAACTAAATTCACCTGAAAAGTCTGTAGAAGCACCCGTGGTTGTTCCCTTAATCCTAACACTTGCTCCTGGAAGAGGTTCCCCTTGTTCATCGGTAACTTTCCCACGCAACTCTCCAGCTTCTACCACTTCAACACTTCCACCATTTTTGACATCAGCTTTACTAATACTGATGTTCGAATTAACCTGTTTAAAATTAAGTTGTGCCTGCTTGGAGATTTCATTTAGAAGCTTTCCAACTGTTGTTTTTCCCTTCCTGAGTTTAAGGTTAACCTTATTTTGGAAAATAGAACGGTCATAAGCAAAAACATAACCCGACTTTGCTTCAATTTCACTCAGAATCTCCTCCAAAGAGGGATTCGGGAAATCAAAATTTAATTCCGTTTCATAAATATTTGCTATTTGTTGAGATTTTGCCTTCAAAGGCATCGCAAAGCAAAAGATATTGAATTGAATAATAAGGGCTAGGGTCAAAAATTTTGAGCTCCTAAAAAAATGGTTAGGTAACAAGTTTTTCATAACTTTGAATTTGTTTACAACAATTGATAAATTATCTGTTCACAGATAGTTTTTGAGATTGGAAGCAGGTATTGCCGTACCTGCTTTTTTTAATTTTAGCCCTCCCATTAACAACCACCCTACCTTTTTCAGAGAGGAAATAGGTCCAGGGAATAATACTGTAAATCGTAGAGGTCCTTTTAAAAGTCTATTGCATAAAAGTTTAATTATTTAAAAGTGATACTTACTTGGTTTTCATTTATTTTATATTCAAAATTTAAAGCGAAGGCCATACTTAATAATGTATTCTCCAGGCTCTCGTTTTTATATTTACTGGTAAATTCTAAGTCACCAGGAATATCTCCAAAGGTCTTTAGTTTCACCCCATACCATCGCTCCAACTTTTCTTCAATTTGACTAAAGTTATCATTTTTAAAAGCCAATATTCCCCTGGACCATAACCCGATAGAGTTGACGTCAATCGTTAAAATTTCAAAGTTATCCTTAGTGGAATTGTACCGTAATTGTTGACCTGGCTCCAAGAAATAAGGTTGTTCTCCTTCTCCCCCTTTCAGTTTCTCCACTTTCAACCTTCCGGTTTTTAACTCTATAATCGTCCCTTTTTGGTCTTTATAAGACTGTACATTAAAGGAAGTCCCTAAAACAGTAGCTATTAAGTCCCCAGCAATTACCTTAAAAGGTCGACTTTTATCTTTTTTCACTTCAAAAAAGGCTTCCCCCTCCAATTCCACCTTTCTTTCTTTTTCCCCAAACTCGCTTAAAAAGTGTACTTCACTGGCAGCATTTAGGGATAGTCGACTACCATCCGATAAGGCTATCTTAGACCTTTTCCCCAAAGGATTCTTTTTCAATATTTCTTTTGCTGTACTGTTGGCAACTTTCTTTTCTCTACTCTCGGGTTTAAAAAGAAAATAGAAACCGCCGATAAGCACTACAAATACGGCTGCAACCCGACTTAGCTTTTTCAACCTGGACCAATAATTAATTTCTAAAGTCCTTATTCGAGATTCTTCTTTTTGCTTAGAAGCAAATATTCTTGCCAACACCTGTTCCTGTTCACCTTCTTCAGGATTTAAGTGGTTAAATTTTAAAGCAGTAATAATGGCCTTAGCCTCTTGAAAAGCCTGCTTTTCATCAGGATGGGTGGCTAACCAACTTTCCCAATAAGCGGTTGTCTCAGCTGTAGACCCAAGAACCCAGCTTTTGAATTTCTCATCTTTTAAAAAATCTTCTACCGTACGCATATTTTCCGCTTTTCTTGGAGAAAGCCTTTAATCTACTATTTTGGTAATTAAGGATTCTCTTATTTCCTCCAAAAACAAACCTAGCACCCTGTCCCACATATTCCGGTTGATGTTAAAACCTTCCTTTATTTGTTAAGATTTAGTTTGCTTTT
>NZ_SMMB01000602.1 GCF_009711365.1 Xanthovirga aplysinae
ATGATTCAAACAAATGTAATTCATCAGGCCTATAAAAATAAGGTAAAGAAACTCTTGTTTTTGGGGTCTTCTTGTATTTATCCAAAGGAAGCTAAACAACCTCTCCGGGAGGAATACCTTTTGACAGGTCCTTTGGAAAAAACTAACGAAGCCTATGCCATAGCCAAAATAGCGGGTGTAAAAATGTGCGAATCATACCGAAAGCAATATAACTGTAATTTTATATCTGCTATGCCTACGAACTTATATGGTCCAAATGATAACTATGATTTAAAAACCTCTCATGTTTTACCAGCTTTGTTAAGAAAGTTTCATGAAGCGAAAATGTTAGGCATTCCTACTGTTGAAATATGGGGGACAGGGCTTCCCCGGAGAGAGTTTTTACATGTGGATGATCTTGCCGATGCCTGTCTTTTTTTGATGTTAAATTATAGTGGATGGGAAACCATTAATGTCGGGTCAGGAAAAGATTTGAGCATCAAGGAGCTGGCGGAATTGATAAAAGAAATTGTTGGGTTTAAAGGAGAGCTGTCTTTTGACCACAACAAGCCGGATGGAACTCTGAGAAAGTTGCTCGATGTAAGTAAATTGGAAAACCTGGGATGGAAACATCAGATTTCTTTACAACAGGGAATTAGAGAAGTTTATAAAACGGTTGAATGGGAAAAGATGGAAATTAAATATTCCTGATTCCAAGTTTGATGCTTTTTGTTTGGGAGCTTCATGGTAAAAGGATAATAGGATCTTTCTTTTGGATCCTGAAGATTAAGATGAATAAAGCAGCCATAAAGAAAATGAAAAAGCAAAAAGGATATGTGGAATCAATTAATCCATTCAATTCTAATCATTCTCAAAAATAAATTAATAGGATTTCTTACTCCAAGGTTTAATGGAAAAAAGAACTGTAATAAATTCTCAGATAACAACAGGTTCTTTTGATGAATTTATTGAAAATATTTTTGATTTAGTTGGTAGGAAAAAATCATCCTATGTTTGTTGTGCTAATGTTCATATGCTGATTGAAGCCTACAAGGATAATGCATTTAACAAAGTTTTAAATGAAGCTGATTTAGTAACGCCTGATGGGACTCCTTTATCAAAAGTAATAAAATGGTTTGATAAAATTGATCAAGAAAGAGTAGCCGGAATGGACTTGATGCCTACCCTATTGGAAGAAGCAGAAAGAAGAGGAAAATCTGTTTATTTTTATGGTTCCACCGTCGAGGTGTTGAGTAAAATAAGAAAGAAAGTATCTAAGAATTTTCCAAATTTAAACATTGCAGGCACGTTTTCTCCCCCTTTTCGGCCACTAATCGACTCCGAAGATCAGGAAGTTGTGGATGACATCAATATGGCAAATCCTGATATTTTATTTGTTGCATTGGGTTGTCCAAAACAGGAAAAGTGGATGGCTGCTCATAAGGAAAAACTTAATACCTGTATGATAGGTGTTGGGCAGTCTTTTATGGTCTTTGCGGGCGTGGAAAAAAGGCTTCCGCTATGGGCAAGAAACCTTTCCTTGGAGTGGGCATACCGTCTTTATCAGGAGCCCCGAAGGTTATGGAAAAGGTATCTTTTTACCAATTCAATGTTTATATTTTTAATACTTAGAAATCTTTTTCCTAAGTTATATAATCCTTTTTTGAAGAAAGGTCCTTCAAAACTTTAAACCAAATCCAGACCAAAAGCATCTAATTTTATTATCTAAGCTTTGACTGTTATTAAACACACCTTTAATTAATTCTAAGTTGTTTAATTTTATATCCTAATAAAAGCCATTTTTTTTCGCCAAAATGAGAAATGGTATCTCTAAGGGTGTTGGAAGGAAAATCTAATCTTGACTCATTACTATTTCCAATTCTCTTCTTTGCCTATATGGAAAGATTAAGAAAAGCAGCACATCCGATGGGATTACTGCATTTGTTCCGTCACTTCATCTATCTCCACAATTTCTGAAATCCCTGACGATTTGTCTCCTGATAACCATTGCCACTCCTCTTTAAATTTTAACTTACCATTATCTAAAAGCTCAGGAGTGGAAAGACATTTTCCTAACATAAATTCACCTGCTGTGTTTAAGTGATGATATCTCATATCTAGCTGCCCATTATCTAATACCTTCGCAATTAAATGGCCTTCAATTATACTTCCCCCTTTGTATTTGGCAGTAACTAGGTTTCCTGTTTGTTGATAGTAAAAAAGAGTTTGTGAATCAACTTCACCATTTTCTGTACTGTTTACCGGTTTAAATATCTTCCCATCTAAATTGTAGTTCATGGAGCTTCTTATTTTAATTTTTAATAGGTATTCTACCTAAATAAAAGCTGAATAAATCCCAATAGTCGGGTTAAGTTGTTTTATGTTTTTGAGAGGTTTAAGACTTGTCTATACTGTGGATTTCAAACTTTTGAAAATGTTTACGAATTTCTTCCCGAATGATGATCAAGACACTAATAGCATCATCCTCACTATTACTCCAGTCATGGCGGATTTCCAAATTTAGAGATTGTCTATATCGACTATTCAAGCTTCCGTAACCCGTAAATTCTACTTTATAGAATGATCTACCCATTTTAAAATTTTAACCTTATACCTATTTAAATTCCTGAAAATAGGTTTAATAGTTGAAAA
>NZ_SMMB01000796.1 GCF_009711365.1 Xanthovirga aplysinae
CCACCCTACCAGTTAATACCCTCAACAAGAAAATAATTCCAATTCAATACTCTCCCTAAATCTTTTCCCCACCATCGGAATTTGTTGTGGCATTTTCCCTCTTTTTTTCTACCAACACCAGCTTAAGTTTGTCAGCCTTATAAACATCCTTCAAAAAAGACCTAAGTTCTGTGTATTTTTCTTTAGGGTGACGTCCCTTAAACATTTTTAAGGTTCGGATATACGTCATTTCTTTACCTTCAATAAGGATTTCAGCCCTATAATGTCCAAAATCGGAAATAAACTCTTTTGCTTTGGGCAAATACTCAGGTTGAAACCCCTCTGGAAAATGAAAACTTATGGTATCCGCATCATAAAAACCTGTATTGATCAACACCTCATATTTCCGATCTTTAATGGCTCTTGGGGCCTTTCCTGATTGATTCATCAAATTGGGAGTAATGAAAAGACGTTTTCCACTTAGAGAAGCCAGTTTTCTAATTTTCAACTTCAAATCTTGTCTGGCCTTTGGTATTCGGTTCTTTTCTTGAGAGTGCTTAAAGCTCTCTATAGTCGCATTATTTATTTCCAGGTCCTCATAAAGTTCCTTCTTTTGCAGCTCCATAGATTGATTCAAATACCAATCCACATTTTCATATTGTAAACCAGAAAAATCTGTCCGAATACTAGCTGAAGCATCCCCTGTGTTGGATATATAAACCTCTGCCCTACGAAATTGTGTATTAGCCTCTAAGGGATATACGGTAGTGTGAACAATTTTCCCTCCTTCATCCGTAATCATCAATGCATCTCTATCTCCCGTAAAATAACCTTGATAACCAAAAGGATTTGTTTGACTTGTACACTCCAACCAAATGGTATCATTAGGAGAAGGAACAGAAAGGATCATATGATTAAATTGGCTACTTGGGAAATCCGTTCTTATTGGTCTATTGGCTCCTCCCCAAATTAACACCTGATTGGATGAAATCCCTACAGCTTTCAACAGGGCCTGGGTGTAATTAGATAAAGCTTTACAATCCCCATATCCTTTTTCCGCCACAAAACTAGCCTCAAATGGTTGAAATCCTCCAATACCCAATTGAATACTTACATAACGGGTCTGGTTCTGCATATATTCATATACTGCTCTGACTTTACTTTCCAAATCTGGTAAATCAGTTACCAACTCATTTACCTCTTTAATAATATGCTTAGGAAGTTCACCTCTCCCCTGATTCAATTGATTTATCCATTGACCAAAAGATAACCAATCACTCATATTCCCTTGGAAACCTTCCATCTGAAAATCTTTGGGACCGGTAATTATTGTCGGAAGCACCTCACTCAATCCCGGGGCATAGGGTTCACTTTTAAAAACGGGCATTTCTCCTATCTTCCAGGTATAAGTATTTTTTCCTTCAAGGGAAAAAATTTCAGGTTCTAATTCCAAATTATAAGACTTAAACCGTAGTGGAATCTTATCTGGCGTGATTACCTTAAATATCCCACCTTGTGTCGCAACTTTAGAAGAAGGCAAAGGCCTAAATTGGGGATAAAATAAGGACTGTTCACTAGCTACTTCATACTCATACTCCACAGTAAAGGGGTATTGACCTAAGGAGACCTCTACAACTTTAGCTCGACTATCTGACATAATGGTTACGCCAGAAACAAGACTAATGTCTGAGATATCCGATTTCTTCAGCTTCCTTACTTCCTCACCCAAAGAATTGTAAATTCTCCCTTTTAAATTTACGACTTTATTAAACTTATCATAAGGTACCACCAAATGGGCATAATCATCACCCTCTTTATCCAAAATTGTAATGGCGTAACGTACCTTTTCCACCGACTTCCCCACCGATTTAACTTCAAAAATCAACTCATCATGGCGGATTACAGCATATGCATCAGTCTTAAGCTCTTCAGTGATTTTACTAACGGCAAAATTCAAATCGTCCGCCCAAAGCGGTTTGCTGAACAATACCCATAAGCAAAAAAGGAGATATTTTTTCATGTGGAACTACAAATAATAAATTTCAACCAATTAGCTAGAAACAAAATCCCAGATTTGTCCCGTTTAAGTTTAAAAAATTTTAAAAGAAAGTTTTAATTACTTAGGACTAACCCCTCCTTCTTGAGTACAATCTTTTCAGCACATTTTGCTATGTACATGTTGTAAAACTCTTTAAGGCTAGAATATTCTTCAGGAACAAACAGGGTCTTTCGAATTAAAAAAGAGCTAACCAACTGAAGCCTTTTTCCCTTTACGGAAATGGCATAGGTAAAACGCCCCCCATTTTCAGGCAAAGCCAGATTGGCATTTTCTGGCATGTCTTCAACCACATAACCATCCGGTAAATCAAGATTCAAAATATATTGTCCACGGATAGGAGAACCAAAATCTACAGGATAGGTTCTTTTTTCACTTTTAAAAGGGTTTTCTTCTAATTTGTCACCCGCAATCATTGGATCAAGGTAAATTATATCGTCTCCCATCTCCCCTTCAGAGGGAATAACTACATCCATATCTTCCACAAATGGCTTCCCAATTTCCCCCTTATTTTTAAACTGCAATTCATTCAGTTCCCACCCCTCATACTTCTCTTCCAGTTCTTCCTGATATTTCTCTTCTCCACCACTTAGGCTAATTCGTTTCCTGTTCGCACTAAAACCTTTATACATTTTTTGAATCTTACCAGTTAGTTCCATTTCATCATTAAAAGCCAGGGTTGCTTGATGAGATTCCATAAAAATCTCTTTATTCAATAAATCCACCCATTCTTCCATACCTTTTTTGATTACAAACCCCTGTCCATTCAAACAATTGTAAGGAAGCATACCAATAGAACGAAAAGGATCTGTGGCATCCAATAAAAAGTATTTTCCATCCAAGGAAACCTTGGAAATCACATAATTGAATTTGGTAATAATAGGGTACATCTGCATCACCCTACCATTATTTCTGGTGCTTAAAATCACAGGATCGGCCTCCAAGCCTGCTTCCTGTAACATGGCAATAAGCAATAAATTTATGTCTGCCGAATTACCAACTCTTTTATTAAAAGTGTCTTTCAAACTTTGGGAAGTAAACATCCCATTTTTCTCATCCCATTTTATATTTTGTTGGACGTAGGTATAGATAGCTTCAATCTTTTCTTCCGGAGTATTAGCCCCTGATAGGACAGCTCCCATTTGAGCCTTTAAGAAGTTAGTTCTCCTCAACCTTATCATAAATTTTTCATGTTCCAGCAATTCTTTAATAATAGTTTCCCAGGTATCCATTATTTGTCGGATAGGATCTCGAGGGTATTTTATACTAGCAAGTTCAAAGTCCATCTTTGAAATAAAATCCTCTGAAGTGGTCATATAAGATTCACTCTTGAACGCAGGGACATCTTTGGTGGCATAATGGTAGACAGTACTAAGAAAATCCACAGTATTGGATCCCTCTTTTGAAGAAAAAACAATTGATTCACTTTTTTTATCTTCTTCAGCCAAGACCATAGAAATATATCCTTGTCCTAATTTTTTATAATAAAAGTATTCAGGTACCACTGCTGTATACTCACTCCAAATGGCTGGTATTTCATATTGGAAGTACCAACTTTGAAGATTAAACAAAAAATCAGAATACACCTTATAAGTATATTCAATAACTGAACCTTCCCGAACATTAGGCATCGTAAACTTCTTCAAGGACCAATATTCATTCTTAAGATCATCAAAAACAGATTTTTTATCCAATTTTGACTTAATTACTTTCCCGTTTTCAAGATTGTAAGTATAGCCTTTCAATCCACTAACTCTTTCCTTATCGCTATTTCGCCCATATAAAGGAATTTCTACGTCTGCCCATTTAAATCCATTTTTATTCAAAACTTTAATGCGAGTATGCCTTTCAAAAACCAATTCAAAATCCCCTTTAGTTTGATTGTATTGTATATGTGACTTGCCCACGTCGGCCAAAATGACCGCGGAAGCCCCCGTGTCTAGTGGATATACATCAATTTCCAAATCAGAATTTTCAATTTTCCCAAATTTCATTTTCACATTTTGCGCAGAAACTTGTAGAGAAAAAGCAATAAATGAGGTAATAAAAAAAGAACAAAAACCCTCAAAACCCTTAAGCATGGACCACTTATTTATT
>NZ_SMMB01001051.1 GCF_009711365.1 Xanthovirga aplysinae
A
Organism: Xanthovirga aplysinae; assembly: GCF_009711365.1. Classification (GTDB taxonomy): domain Bacteria; phylum Bacteroidota; class Bacteroidia; order Cytophagales; family Cyclobacteriaceae; genus Xanthovirga; species Xanthovirga aplysinae. Next base: position 2 of record NZ_SMMB01001051.1, read on the forward strand.
ATGATTCTTTCGATTATGAGATGAAGTCAGTAATTAATGAAGTATTTCCTGATATTTCGGAACGTAAAATAGATTGGTTTACTGGGATTCTTGTTCTCCCGCACGGAAAACTTGTCAATTATGTTCATATGGGTTATGGTTCTACATACAAAAAATATCTATTATTGGAAATTGAAAAAGGGGCCTTCAGAAAAAAAATGAAATTTAACCATAAACAATACAGGGCTTTTAAAAAAGAACAGTTCTCCTTATTTAAAAATACCGAAAAATATAAAAAAGCTTTTGAGGAATTAAAGCAACGCGGTAATTTAGACCAAAAATTTATAGATTCATTTCTTGAAGACTTTGTAGTTGATTACACTTCAAAGATTTTAACGAATGATAAATAAAGAACTAAAACACAACAATAGCGAGCTGCCATGCTTTGCCAGCTCATGAAAACAGTTGCAATTACTATCTACTTAGGGTAAAACTGGAAGTATTTTTTATTAAAGTGTGTTCAAAATAGGAGTAAGATAAAAAGCACAACCTATTTCTATTTCCTTCAATCTTTAGCATTTCGGCACTGTATTCAAGAAAAAGTATTCTAATTTGATATAAATTGATTTTTGGGAATATCGGTAAAGTGTTTATGCTTTTCCGTAAAATTAATTATTTGCCCTGCTAGTGCAACATCAACTACTCTGGTATCCATGGAAACCTTTACCTCCATAGTTTCCTTTCCGATATATGAAAACATTAAGACTGAAACTTCATCCAAAGGTATTCTAATAAAATACTTCCCATCTACATCGGTTTGAACACCCTCAGATAATTTTTTAATCACTACACTCGCTCTTGCTAATGGCATTCCATCCTCTTTACAAGTGACGGTACCCGTGATTACTCCTGGGATTAATTGAGAATTACTTTCATATTTGGTAACCAAAGATTTTATTGGATTTATTGGTTCAACTAAATCCTTGCTTTCACAGGAAATAAAAACAAATACCGCAGGAAGAAGGATAAGTAATAGTCTAATATTTTTCATAACTATTTTAATTTAAATATTCAATAAACTATAATAAGTTAATTAAAAATTAATAAATATTTATTTTACTATTACACATCGTATAGTAATTAGACGTGAAAACTCTTTAAATTTCCCTTCTTCTCCTTTTCCTTAGAACTCCCTCGATGAAATCCAATGATTGTTCCACAATGAGTTAGTAAGGCCCCAAAAACAATATAGGAAAGCTGTTCATTTTCTTTAGGGACCCCTACAAAAAATAGCATAAAACCCAATAGTACAGCAGAAACTACGATCACAAAGTCCAGAATGTAAGCTGTATTCTTAGCCAGCTTAGATGCGTATTCAGCTTTTTGAATTTCTACATTGCTATCTCTAGCATGTTGAACGTCCTCCAGGTATAGTTTCAAATCCGTTTGCTCGTACTCTCGGCTGAGTCTTTCGAACTCTAGTTTATCGGCTGGACTAAGTTGATCTTTCCCTAACAGGTCGGCCACAAATCCAACAGGAAGAAAAATATCTCCTACCTTCGACAGAATATTAGGTGCTTTGTTTTTCAGCCATTGGCCTTATAGACCCATGACAATGATAGCGCCTATTTGCTATGAATGCAAGCACTACAGAAGAGACAAAGAAGGTTTATACTTTTGCCTTGCCTATCCCAACGGCACCGGAATACCAGACGATATTCTTTTTACTACTGAGGACCGCTACGAAGTAAGGCCAGATCAAAAAGGGGATTATGTTTTTGAGCAAATAGAAAAGGATGAAGAAGTTAAATGGGAACTGGGAAAGAAAAATTAGGCGTCTCCGAAATTACATCAATTTCAGTATGGCTGATGAGGTAGGTCAAACGGCTGTGTATTATTTTGATGAAGCTTTCGAGAAAGAAGCATGGGACGGTCAGCCTTGGCCTAACCGGAAAAGGGAACCACGAGCTGGAAGCAGACCAACTAGAGGGCAAAAGGGATTATTGGTGGATACTGGGGAAACTAGGAGAAGTATTGACCATGACAAACAAGGGAATAAGGTGGTTTTTTCTGCCTCTCGCAAAATAGCCGGAGGACACGATTTGGCTCAAATTCACAACCAAGGAAAAGGGCATCAGCCTAAGAGGAAATTCATGGGAGTTACCAAAGAGTTAGAGTATAGGATACAAAGAGCTATTGAAGAGTCTTTGAAGAAGTTATTTTAAAAATTAAGACCTAAACAAACCTATTTAGGCCTTAAACTCTTATGAATTACTTACTTATGCTATATATAATTTAACCAAATACACTTAATAAAGCACTATGTACACTAAAGTTTTTAAAAGCATCCAGGAAAAATTATCCGAGATTCCAACTATATATTCGAATAATATAAAGTGGTAAAGCAAATCCAAAAAACCAGACTTAAACGGCAAGCTTATACAGGTAGAGTTCGGAGAAATTGAACCGGAAAATAACGAGGTCAACGGGAGCCTAACTCCTATCACTTTGCATTTTTCTCAGGGCAGTCATAAAAAGAAGGGTGACAATGGGGATTTTTATGATTTGGCTAAAGAAATCAGGGATACCTTAAAGGATTATTCAACTGAAAGCCATGATGAGCTAGAGTTTAAAGGCCTAACACCGGATCATGAAGCTGATGGAGTTTTGAGGTGTAAGCTTAAGTTTGAGGGGTTTGTTTATTTGTAGGGATTTTTAAATTTATGACTTTTTGAGGGATTTGAAGTAATTATTTTTTTAGAAATGGAACCAACTTTTAAATACATCGGAAAACAAATAACCATAAAAAAGTTAAGAGATTTTATCATTGATAATAAATTAACAGAAAATGATTCCATTTTACTTCATACCTTAGATTTTGATAATATAGTCCTGGAATATAAAGAGTTTTACAAAGAGAGTTTAATTGAACCATTTTTAATATTAAATGTACTCATTAAGGAAGACGCAAGAAGGGAAATTCCATTTAATCGAATCGGGATATTAAAAAATGATTTTAGATCCGTAAGGACTAAAACAGAAATTAATTATGACCTCTATGAAGGTGAAGTGGCTTATCGATGTGGCTTATGTGGAAATATTATTGATGACCAAGGAAATGATTTAATTGGTCCAGAAAGAGAAAGGATAATTAATTATCTGGAAAAGTTCCCAAACCCCACTGTAAAACATAAATTAGGTAAATGCTGTCCTAATCCATATGAATAAAAAACCCTTTCCACTTCCTCGGCAAATCCTTAAAAGTGGAAGTAATATTAAAGAATAGAATAAAAAATGGCCTGTACTCACAGTTAAGGCCGAAATTTCACTTCCACCTTGGGGGTAAAGCGGAATTAAATTATTTTGTTTAACCCGTTATAAGACGTTATATATTCTTCAATCTTTCTTTTTCCAAATTTATCATATATCCTTGTATTAATCTCGAAAAAAAGCTTGATGTCAATGGACTTATATATTTCACATCTTCTTTTCTATCAAAAATAAAATAAGATGCGTTTGTAGCCGCTATTCCGCCAGTGAAGGAACTCCCCCTATCGTAATCAAAAACATACCTATACTGGGAGGTGTCTTTAAATTTATCAGAATCTAAGTCTTTTCTTAGAATAAATTCATATTTTCCATGGTATTCATTTGAAACATGCTTTTTCAAGTATTTGTCATAGCTTCTTTTTCCCTCTACCACACATAATAGAATAGTTTCCTCTTTTCCAAAATCAGTTGGAATAGCTTTGTTTTCGGTTGTAAATGTTGAAATAGCCCGTGACTTAACTAAAAGACCGCATGAACTCATTAGAAATAATAAGGACATTAAAAATATCCCTAGAGTGATTTTAACAGATTTCATTTAAATAAAAAAATAAATTATAAAACAAAACCATTTAATGGGACTAAACTCATTAAACAACCTGTAATATGATTTATCTTTTAATAAAATCACAGTTAAATTTATTTAATAATTCACCATTGTAACTTATTCAAGGCAGAGTATGGCTTTTTATGAAATATGTTTAAAAAAGAGACAAAACAAACTGCCCCCAAAGAGGGGGTAATACCCTTTAACTACCGGCACATAGGCTATTCCTTTAGAGTTTTAAAAGGATTTCTAACGATTCGGCTGGCTGCTGTGCTTTTTTAGTGTTGGCTTTTGAAAAGTGACAAAGCATGACAGCTCGCTATTGTTAGGCATAGTTTTTATTTGTTATAGGGCCTTTCGTTTATCCAGTTGAATCCTCTCGAGGTAAGTCTAAAGTCTTTTTTGTCCAATCGCTTGGTTTGGCAAAAAATAGTGTCCTCTCTAAAGACTCCTTTGATGGCTAAGGTGGAGTCCGTTTTTACGTAGTGCAAAAAGTAATTCTTGTCCGGGTCATCGCGTTCAGTCAGCTTTATTTTATTGTTTATAGTATCTACTTCCGATTTCAGTCCAAACCTGGAATCGTTCATGGGATAGAATTGGATAGAACCGTTATATTCAATAGCAAAATATTTCCAACGTTTTTGGTCAGTTATTAATGGAGGAATAGTATCTTGATTTGAGATAAAATCGGTAACTTTATACAATCCGTACAATTCTGGTTTTGGAGCCATTGGCCCATATTCTTTGTCACCTAACACGAATTCGAACGATTTAAAAAGAATGTAAGCCACAAATGTCCATTTAAGTGCTTCTTTAGCTATAGTCCATTTTTTAGATTTAAAAGGCTTAAAAAATTCAACAGGCTCAGTTGCCTTGTTAAAAAATACCACACTTGTCAAACGGTTTAATACTGGGGCAGCAATGATTATCGCTACCAATAGTAGTTGAGATGATAAGAGTTTGACGGGAATATCATAAAATAAATTAACTGCAACTATATTAGCTATAACTGGAATAAGAATAAGAGCACCTAGTAATTTGGTTTTTTTATGGAACAGTAAAATTCCACCAATAAACTCAGCAAGCCCCATGAACAAGTTGTAACTCACAGAATGACCAAAAAAAGTCCATGCCAATCCCATTGGCGAGGAATTACCGTATGGTTGCAATAATCTATAAAAAGATATGTCAGGAAACTGGTACTTGAATATTTTAGCTGCCCCATAAACAACCATTTTATATCCAAGAAAATAACGCAATAAAGCTAGAAACCAGTAATTCAATTTCTTATAATCTCTCTTTTTTTTGTCTAATAGTGTCCACACAAGTGTACCTATCACTGCTAAGAATAGCTGGAATACTAAGAGAACATAATAATAAGTTTTATCTCCACTTCCAGTATAACTAGTGTCTAATGGATTTTCAAGGGTCAAAATATTATTTCCAATCCAGGGGACTATTTTCTTATAGAAATCTAAGGAGAATTTTGGATCGTTTTCGAATTCAGAAATAATATCGAAGGGAAAAGGAATTGTCCAAAGAAATACAAAAATGACAATAAATCTAAAAAGCACTCTGTTTTTTGTTACCATTTTATAATTAATTATACACAACAACCGTATCTACCACACGTTGAATATTATACTATTACCTCACGAATATACAACAATTATGGTATATCCACATTATACCTATTACTTCCCCTATATCCTATCCGTAAGCCCAATTACAACCCCATTTATTACTTTTCTAAACACAAATTTAATTTTTTAAAGATTTCCCATTTTATCAAAAATAAAGCCAGGTATTAATATTTATTATATGCAACAATTAACTATTAATAGGTTATATTAGTCTACTTTTAGTGATAATTACCATTTTTTATGCCTAATAAATTACCTCAAGAACTAGAACAAATTAGAAGAGAATGTAGCCAGGATTTACATAATGGACTTCTATCTATAGATATGGATATTCGTTCCCAACTACAATACCAGGCGCAAGGCTCATTTAAACCGGTCATACCTTTTAACCAGGAGGTAATTAGTACCATGATTAAAGAAGAAATAGAGCGGGTGGACCAGAAAATGCAAAGAAGGCTTAACCGGTATGTGCAAGATAATGGAACTAAGATTCACATTGTTAAGCATGGAGATACTTTATGGAAAATTAAAAATCAATATGGGGTAAGCTTAAATTTACTTCTACGGCATAACCCCCATATCACCAAGCCAGACACTATCATACCAGGTCAAAGAATAGTGATCCCAGCTAAAGTAAATTTAGGTCCCGAGCCGGTGGTTATTAACCTGGAAATTCCAGAAGAGAGTCTTAAGCATATCCACTTTGTTAATACTGATGCAAAAAATGAGGGTGAAGTTTTAAGTGAGGTCTCAAGGTATATTGCAATTGGTGGTACAACTTGGGGTGGTTATGACGAGTTAATCCATAACCACAAAACTTATAAAACAACAAAAGGAGTAGTAAAAAATATTTATAAGACTAATGGTAAAGTTCGGTCAATGCGAGCTGCCAAATTCGCAAGAGCGTCAAGTGCTGTAAAAGGAGTTGGTTATGTTTTTGTTGTGGGAGGAATATTAATTGATAGTTATGGTTTATTAAACTATTATAATAACCCAGATCCCAATGCTTTTAAAGTTCATCCGGCTAAATTTGCATTAAATACAATGATGACTGGGGTAGCGTTATGGGGAGGCCCAGTTGGTTGGGTGATTTCAGGGACTTATTTTGTGGTTGATGCTACAATAGGTTGGGATAATGCCTTCAAAGGTTTAGAATCTGTTACAGAAAAAAATCAAGCCATTCATGGTCCGGGTTGGAGCCCGTTTAGGGATGGAGCTATAAAATAATGCTGTTATGAAAATAATATTAAAAGGATATCAATATCTTTTTTACTCTTTATATAAATTATCTATTAAGAGTGAAAAAAGATGGGGACAGGGAGAAGGAATACCTCATTGGGTAGCTATGCTTGCATTATCAGGATTGTTGGGAATTAATTTCATAACATTGCTGTCGGTTTTTTCTTATTTTACAAAAACAGCACTCAGCTTTAATAAAATGCATGGGGTTTATACTGCTGCTATATTGTTCACTTTTAACTATTTGGTGTTTTTAAGAAAGAAAAGATACCTAAAAATAATAAATGAATTTGATAAGGTATCAAAAAAA
>NZ_SMMB01001182.1:0-383 GCF_009711365.1 Xanthovirga aplysinae
TTCAGTATTTTTGACCCTCTTTTTTGGATTAGAATATGAATCTTTCGGAAAAAATAAATTTTATTAATCATCAGTTTGGGAAAATTATTCCCGATAAAGCAGAAAAAATTCTCACTTTGGTTTTGTTGCAAGAATGGATCAGTTTGGGGAAAATTGAAAGCAAGTTTTCTGAATTTGACGTGGTTAGGGCTTTTGAAGAGGTAGTTGAAATGACCGGTCGGGAAAAAAATATTGCTGTTCAAAGACCCATTCGTGATTTGAGGAGGTTTTATTTGCTTTATTTCCGGAAGGAGGATAAATACAAGCTCTCTCAATATGCTGAAAGCTTTATTCACTTATTGAATGAAGAAATTTATAAAAATTATAATCCGGAATCACTAAAA
>NZ_SMMB01001182.1:551-10502 GCF_009711365.1 Xanthovirga aplysinae
AAAGAGGAGGATTTTGAAAACATTGAAACCTTGCAAGTTTGGTTCGAAGATAAGTTTTTGCACACCACAAAGGGGAAAATTTCTGCCGTAATTGATGCCCTACATCAGGATATTGTCCATAAAAATGATGAACTGAACCAGGTTTTTAAGCAAAAGGAGGATTTTGAAACCAAGTTAAGTCTCTTTCTAAAGCGCTTTCAAGGGATAAAGGAACGTTTTAATGATATTGAGGAAACCATTGAGATGCGTAATGAGGTGATGGAAACCTTGCGAAAAGGGGCTGATCGTTTTCCTCAGGATAGTGACTGGATGATTTATGATCGTATTCGAAGTGAGGTAGAGGATTTTTTCGATTACATTGATAGTCGTTTGGATGAATTAAGACTTTCCGTAGATCAGGCCGTAAAACAAGTAGCCAGACTTTATAAGAATTTTGAGTTCAAGCGCATGTTCAAAGTACGCATGGAGAAATTTCTTCATTTGCTGCTTAATCAATCTACCAATGAAAAGGGAAAATTAAAATTTCCTCAGGGAATAAGTACGAAATCTATTCCTGTAAACCGACCTTCTTTATATCTGTTTCCTGACCAGCTTCATATCGGCGATAAGAAATCACAAATTTTAGAGATTACTTCAGATAAAGAAAAACTGGAACAACAACGTCAGAAGCAAAAAGAGACTTTATGGCGAGATCAGAAAACGGCTTCTTGGACGAAAAAACTAAAAGAGGAGTTGAATCATAAAGAAGCCGTTAGGCTGGAGGATTGGTTTTTTAAAATCCTGGAGGAGGATAAAGACATTGAATTGTCAGTAAATGTGATTCATAAGGTGATGAATGCACCTGAATATAAGGGGAAGGCGGAAAAGCCCGATTTAAATGGTTTAAATCGAAAAGATATAGTTGTATGGAAAATGAAACTGGAATCTACGAATTCCTGAATAGGGAAGAATCAATAAATTATTTTGCCAAAGTGGATATGGCTTTGAAAAGTGGTCGTCATATTCAAAATAGAGATGCCGACCGAAACCTTTTTCAGTATTGTGAGGAGTTTTCGCATGATTTAAAACATTATTATTATCAGCTTTTTCAAGTTCATTTTAGTAGTGCCAGCTCTCAGCTGGGCAAATATTACTTTTTGGATTTTGAAGAGGAACATACCGGGAGTTTTACCAGTAATTTTAAACCCGAAATCCTGGAAGAGCAACAAGTAATTATAGGTGTTTTGCTGCTCAATTTGCAACATGAAGATTTACTAAGGAACGAGCATATTTATACTCTTGATGAAGTGATGGACTTTATTTTTGATAAGGAGTATAAGGATAATTTTTTGCGTCTGTTTACTAAAGGAAATGAGGAGAGCTTTTACGGCAAAGACAATAGTTTGCTCCAAACTAGTATAAGAAGAACTCTAAATAAATTTGAAAATTTAGGTTGGGTTAAATGGATTGATAAGAATCAAGAGCAGACTTTTGAGATTTTACCGGCCTTGGAAAGGCTTTATTTACTGTATAAATATGAAATAGAGCATGTAGATGATTTTTTAGAAAAGCTTTAGAAGACATTCGGCTTTTATGGGCACTTTGATGAAGTATACCTAGGTATAAAAAGATTTTTATATTACTCACACATTAATAATGGCTACAAATATTTTTCCCCAAATCTTTTCTCTGACGACTATTGGATTACGAAATCATTATAACCAGGATTATTTATTTCACCCTCAACGTACAGATTTTACGGGAGATAATGGGGTAGGAAAATCCATTATTGCCGACGTTTTACAGCTGATTTTGGTTGGGCGCAGCAGTTTGTGGAAAGCCGGAACGGATGGTACTGATGAAAATAAACGTCAGGTAAGGACTATGCCTTTGGATGATAAGGATAACCCATTTGCCTATGCTTTATTAAATATTCAACGGGAAGAAAATAAATTTATAGCCATTGGGGTCTATATCCCCACAAATAAATCTGCAGTTCGTCCTTTTGTAATTCACCGAAATTTGGAAAATGATGGTACGGTTTTTAACCTGGATCACCCAATTTTGTCGGACGATATTTTTCTTCATGGTAGAATTCCAGATCACAAGGAATTGAAAAAACACTTTCTTTCGAAAGGAATCAATTTTCAATCCTTTTATCATTCGGAGGAGGTGAGGGAATATCATAGGTTACTTTACAAAAATAAGATTCTACCCTATGACTTAAGTTCGGATAATAGTTTGAGGATGTTTGCTGAAGTATTGCAGTCTTTCTCCAGAGCCAAAACACTGAACATCAATAAATCTAAAAGTTTAAAGAACTTTCTTTTTACCAAAGATCAATCTGCTCTCGAACATTACAATAGTGAAAGAAACCGCTTGATTGAGTACATAGAAGAATACAATCGGGCGGAAGTCAACAGAGTGCAGCTATTGAAGAAGAAAGATGCTTTAAGTAGTCTGGAAAGTGCACTTGACAAGAAGGAAAAAACATTCTTTGATTGGTTACTCTGTGATACTGCACTGGCATTTCAAAAGAAGGAAGCAACTCAGGTAGAAATCAAAAAACTGGAAAAGGAGGAAAACAGTTTAACTCGTCAGTTGAATAAGCTCCAAAAAGAAATAGGTAAATTAGAAGAATCCACCTCTAAAAAAGAGAAGGAGCGTGATGATAAACAGAATAACATTAACCTCCTTAGTCAGCTCATGGGTAAAAAAGCCCAAAAGGAAGCTTTGCAAACCAGCTTGGAGGAAAAATCTGCAAAACTGGAAGAAGTAAGGGAGGAGGTTAAAAAATGCCAAAAGAGGGTAGAAGAGCTGCAAGAGGAACTGGACGAAAGAAATGCTCAACTGCCGGAACTAGTTCAACATGAAGAGTATTGGGACAAGGAGAGAAAAAAGCTTGAAGCCCAGGCACAGGCTATTCGTCCTTTGGAAGAACTGGTTGAGAAGTATGGTGACTTGCATAAAATCCGTTTTTCAATCCAGGAACAACAAAGAATGGTGGAGAAAAAAGACAAACTAGAAAAGTTAAAGAAACTTTCTCTTTTTGGTGATTTTGAAAAATCCTTATGGGCCACCCATTTTGATCAGGCAGAAAAATACTATTTAGAAAGGATAACAAACCTTCCCGGGGAAATCCGCCAACATCAAGAATTAATCTCGCTTTATGAACAAAAGAATGAGGGTTCCTTTTTTGAATGGGCTATAAATAAGCAAGAATCATTTTCTAAGGCAGAGGAAGCAGTTATCATGTATTTCAAGGATATTGCTTTGCATGAAGTAAAGGCTGAAAAAGGAGCCAGATACTTACTTTCTCCTGAAAAGATACTTCAGAATTTAACAGAAAAGGGGGATGGTGTTTGGCTCCAGCTTGGAGAAGTTAGAGAGTTTGTACCTTTTTCCAAAAAACGTCTTTTTGAGTCTCCAGATCAATTGAGAGATTTAATTGAAGAAGATAAAGTTAAAATTCAGGACCGTTTGGTGGAGTTAGAAGATGAACTCCAGCAACTTCAAAACCTCAAAATCGCCCTTAACAAGATTAGTTTTGACTCAGCCTATTTTGAACTATTCCTTGAACGTGAAACTATTGAGTCGTTTCAAATTGATGAGGACTTACCTTCCCTCTATGAATATGAAAGAATGCTGGAAAATGCTTACCTCTATAAGGACAGGAAAAATATTCGACAAAACCTTTCAGAGGCACAAAAGTTTTGGTCAGATTTCTTTAAAAAGAGAGACAAAACAGAGGACTTACTCAATCACCTTTCAAGGGAGCATAAACAGGTTATAGAAAAGGTTGCCGACTATACAGAAGGGGTGATTAGATTGGAGGGTGAGCATAGTCAACAAAAAATTCATTTTGATGAATTGCTGTTAAATATTAACAGTCTTTCGAAAGAATTAACCGTTCAGGTAAAAGAAAAAGACTATGAAAAGAGCAGCAAGTCTTTAAATCAGGTAGTTGAAAAACTCAAAGAAAAAATCGAGCAGGAAAAGGAAAAAACTACTGAAAAAAGATTGGAAGCAGGGAAAGTAGATCAACGAAAAGTTTCATTGCAAGCCACTTTAAGTGAAAAACAGAAAGTTTTTCTATATCAACAAAAGCATTTTGAAGAAAAAAGTAAAAACTTTAAAAATCACCATGGTTCAGAGTTTAAGTCATCCATGGCTCCTTCGGGATTAAATGATCAGAAGGTAACAGAAAAAGAATTTCAGAAGGAAAAAAGTGGCGAACAATATTCAATGGAATTCAATAAAGTGAAAATTGCCTTCCAAGAAAGTGAAAAAAGCCCGGAAGTTGAAGCTAATCCTTACGATTTTGAAACTCTGGAAAAAATATTGTTAGGTAATCATCGGGTGAAGGATTTAAATGCTATCACTCCTGAATTGGATCGTTTGAATGAGGAGATGAAAGAAATAGCCCGCAAACAAATTCGGTTTGTTGCCGATGTATTTAAAGATGTTGAGCGGGAGTACAACAAATGCAAACGGACCATTACCCAATTGAATGCTTTTTTCTCTAAGCAGTCTATTAGCAAGGATTTTACAGTTAGAATTGAATTTGAGGCAGATAAGAATTTACAAATTGGATGGATAGAGAAATTACGCAAACAAGCTAATTATCTCAATATTGAAAATGAAGGGGGATTATTCTTCAATGAAGATGTTAGGCCGGAAGAAATCATCGAAAATATTGCACAAAAATACTGTAATCTTACCGATTTAAGTATAAGCACCTTGGTGGATGCCAAGAATTACTTTGATTTGGAGGTTAATCTTTTGGATTCGGAGAAGAAAAAATATGGAGGAAGTACAGGGCAATCTTATATGGTTTTAGCCCTTCTATGTATTGGAAGGTTATCCATAGTAGAAGAATTTAGAGATAATCCTAGAGAGGGTATTAGGTTTATCATTATTGAAGAATTAGCCAATCTGGATGATGTGAACTTTGGGATTTTTCCAAAGATTGCCAAACAGTTTGGTTATCAGTTGATCACTATGACACCAAAACCTTATGGATCGGTTTCAGCTGAAGGTTGGTATTTACACATGCTTACCAGAGGTACTCGAAGAATAGATGTGAATGAGAAACCATATAGCGTATTGCGAAAAGAAAATGTGTTTGAGGAGCTGAAACTTCATTTTTATAGAGAAAAAGAAGAAATGGGGGAATTGCAGTTTTAGAAATTACAAAATGACCTAAAAACTGTAGTAGGGTCTAATTTGGACCCTACTTTTGAAAAAAGGGCTTTTTAAGATAATAGAGAGAATTTCTGGATAAAAAGTAAAGCAGGATTAAAAAACGATTAATATTTCAACTGACTGGCATATTGGGACAGTTGCGATCGTGCTTCTTTCCCCACTTCCTGGGCAATTTCCACAACGGTTTCAAAGGCACCTTTTCCTCCCACTTTTTCCCAATAATCCTTCCCAATTAGTACTGGTTCGTCATTTTTCATGTCTAGGATTTCTCCCGGTGGTTTATGGCGGTAATTTTTTTGATCTTCTCCAAAAGGGTTAAAATATAAAGCTACAAAGGTTTCACTTTCCGGTCGGGCTAGTTTAAGGTGAAGCATATCAGCTTTTGCATAAATAGCTTCTTCCTTGGAGGGTTTTCCTCCGTAAAGTCTGATAAAGGTTTCTTTTTTATTTTTCTTAAACCAAAGATCTGAAATAATGGACACTTCAATATCCCGAACTGGTTGAAAGGCCTGCACACTGTTCAGGTCTTTTTCCCATTGAGGAGCTCTTCTTAATCCCTGATTAGCTAAAAGCGAAAAATGACGGGAAACATTATTAATTTCCCCTTTGGATAGATTTACTATGGTACTTTTGTTTGTACGAGCAATAGAGGCTCCATTTGCCAGTGCCAAATATTTTGAGATTTTCCCAATTGACTCAATATCAAAACAAAGCCGGAATTCTTTTTCAAATCGTCCCCAAAAAAGCGTTTCCTCCGAAAGAAGAGCCTCCGCAAAGGGATCCATTGTTTCTCTTTTTCTTTTACTTTTTAACAGGAGATTTTCAACAGTTTTATCAATGCAGGCTTTAAATTCCAGCGCAATAGCTTCTTTATATTTCCTTTCCATTTGATAAATTATCAATTAGCGATGTGCTTAAGCCCTCAATTTAAAAAAAAATACCTAAAGAGAATGGATTTTGTCTTTTCTAAAAAAATGGTAATTGTAAATTTATCTCTATTTGGTAGAAAGGAAATATACTGTAATGGAAAAGTAGTGTTTAATTATGGGTTGATACCCTTTAAATTGATAATTGAAATATAAAGGAAAAATTCTCACAAAAACTTTAAATTGAAAACTCTATTATATCTTTTAAAAGAGGCACTGCTAATCCACCAAAAAAAGCCCACAGGTTTAGAACCTTAAAAGAAACTCAGTACCTTCATTAATCTTGGATTGTGCACTGATGGTCCCATTATGCTGTCTCATAATTTGTTTGGATAAACTTAAACCTATACCTGAACCTGTCTTTTTCGTTGTGAAGAACGGAATAAAAATCTTCTTAATTGCATCTTCATCAATTCCACTTCCGTTATCTTTTACACAAATAACGGTATGGTTTTTATCATCTTGATAGGCATAAAGCTTAATTTGTCGACCGGCTTCATATTCTTCGCTGACGGCATGTATGGCATTTTGACAAAGATTGATTAATACCTGTTCAATTAATTCCATATCAGCAATTAAAATCAAATTGTCAGGCTTCACTGAAATGACAAGGTGAATATTTTGCTCATTGATTTCATTTCTCATGAGAGTTTCAATTCTGTCAAAAAGCTCCCGAACAGAAAATTGAATAGGTTTAGGTTTGGGGATCACCGTCAAATTACGGAAATCACTTACAAAGCGGATTAAGCCCTCGCTTCTTCTTTGTATGGTTTTAATAGCCAGGTGGATGTCTTCCAGATCTGATTTAGTAATTGCCCCCCTCTCAGGTTCACTGTATTTTTGGATTTCTTCTTCCAATTCCCCTTCCACTGTAGCGGCCAAAGAAGAAATAGGAGTTACTGAATTCATGATTTCATGTGTTAATACACGAATCAAGTTTTGCCAGGCCTCCATTTCTTTTTCTTCCAGTTCACTTTGAATATTCTGAACAGAAACCAGTTTAAACTCTTTGTTTCGAAGATTTAATTCAATGGCAAAGATGGCCAATTGAACAGTTTCTCCTTTTTGTTCAATTTTGATTAGGTCTCTCCCTCCAGTTCGAAGTCTTTGGAAACTATCCACCAATTCCGGACTGATTTTTTGCAACCCATTAATATTTTTTAATTGATTTACCCGGAAAAGCCGCTTAGCCGCTGTATTGATAATCTGGATATCTCCATTTTTATCAAAAGTAAGAAGTCCAATACCTACATGCTGCACAATGGTTTTCAGGTAATGGTAATGTGCTTCTTTTTCTGCCCGCACTTCACGGAATTTATGAACCACCCGGTTAAAAGCTTCATTTAATTCTGATGTAGTACCATCACCATTATCTGAAGAGTAACTTTGTGTAAAATCATCGAAGGAAATAGCGTTTAAAAAAGAAGTTACTTCCTGATTGGTTTTGTCTAAAAACTTTAAAAGGTTATAGACTTGATACACTAATAGCCCAAAAACCAGTAGTTTGGTCAAGAAGAAGGTATCAGTAAAAAATGTATAGGAAAATAAAAATATGTTTAGAGATATTACAATGATCCGTAATACTACATTAAACTTAAAGTTCTTAAAGTCCATGCTTTTCCAGCCTACGGTATAGCGACGCTCGGGTTAAACCCAACTCTTTTGCCGCTTTTGAAATATTTCCAGTATGTTTATTGATTGCCTTTTGGATAACTGCTCGTTCCACTTCATCCAAATTGAAATTATCCAAGCCAATTTCTTTTTCTCCATTTTTCTGATTTAGGAAGAAGAAATCCTCGGTTTTTAGTTGTTGCTCATCACTCATAATGATGGCTCTTTCAATGGCATGCTGTAATTCCCGAATGTTGCCTGGCCAATGATAAGCCTGCAGTTTTTTGAGCGCCATTGCAGGGATTTTCTTTAAAGGCTTTCGGTACTTTTTACAATACATTTTTATGAAATGATTGGTCAAAATAGGAATGTCCTCTCTTCGATCACGGAGTGGGGGAAGGGTGATTTCCACTGTATTGATCCTGTAAACTAAATCTTGTCGGAAAGTATTTTCCTCTACCATTTCGTACAAAGGCATGTTGGTAGCGCAAACCAATCGAATATCAATAGGAATGGATTTGTTGGAGCCAATTCGGGTTACTTCCCTTTTTTGTAAAGCGGTTAGAAGTTTAGATTGTAAGGGTAAGCTAAGATTTCCAATCTCATCTAAAAACAGGGTTCCTTTGTTGGCTACTTCAAAGCGACCCGCCCGGTCCTCTTTGGCATCTGTAAAAGCCCCCTTTTTGTGTCCAAAAAGTTCACTTTCGAATAGAGTTTCTGTAATAGCTCCCATGTCAACCCCGATGAAAACGTTGTCCCTTCGCATGGAGCGTTGATGTATGGCGCGGGCAATTAATTCTTTCCCAGTACCATTTTCTCCTAAAATTAAAATATTGGCATCTGTAAGGCCAACTTTGTCAATAATGGCAAAAACATCCTTCATTGCCTGGCTTTCACCGATAATATCTTTAAAAGGCTCATTGCTTGCTTCCTGAAGTGTCTTTTTGGCCTGTTTTAATTCATCTACTTCATTATAAGAGCGTTTGAGCTTAAGAGCGGAAGAAATAGTAGCAAGAAGTTTTTCATTTTGCCAAGGTTTTAGTACAAAATCTGTAGCTCCCTCTTTTAACGCTTTTACAGCCATTTCCACATCTCCAAAGGCAGTTATCAAAATAACCACAGCTGAAGGGTCTTTCTCCATAATTTGGTGAAGCCAATAAAAGCCTTCCTTTCCACTGGTAATATCTTTACTAAAGTTCATGTCAAGAAGAATGACATCATAGGTGTCATTATTCAAAAGGAAAGGGATTTTCTTGGGGTTTTTTTCAATGATTACTTCATGAGCATGTTTTTTTAGTAAAAACTTGGCAGCAAGAAGTACATCTTCATCATCATCAATTATCAGAATTTTGCCTAAATCTTTATTCACCGCTTTACTATTTTTAAGGTTGTTAATTCTTTCATCTAATATAATGCCAGATCTCTATTTCTATTGTATATGATTGTATTTCAGTAGTTAAGGGGATATCTTAGAAAGGGAATTTTTGGCATTGTTCATTTTTGAACACTCAATGTACAAAATTAGTACAAAAGTCAGTGCTATTCCTTAAGTTTTTTTACCTCTGGGGAATTTTAATACCATTTATTTATGTTATACCAACTTAAGGATGGATATTTGTGACCGAAATTCAAATATTTTAAAAAATTATTCGAAAGGAAACAAAGTGATGAGTAAAGCTAAAAGTGGAGATAAAGTAAAAGTTCATTATAAAGGTACGTTGAAAGATGGTTCCGTATTTGATTCCTCAGAAGGAAGAGAGCCTCTTGAATTCGAATTGGGTGCCGGAAATATGATTGTCGGATTTGAAAAAGCTGTTTTAGGTCTGGAAGTAGGGGAGCAAGTAAAGGTGGAAATTCCTGCTGATGAAGCTTATGGATCTAAGCGTGACGATATGATGATTGAGGTGCCAAAAGAACAAGTTCCTGCGGACATCAAGCCCGAGAAAGGTATGCAATTAATGTTGCAACAACCTAATGGATCTCCTTTGCAGGTTATTGTAACGGAAGTGAAAGCGGAGGGAATTGTTTTGGACGCAAATCATCCTCTAGCTGGAAAGGATTTGATTTTTGATATAGAATTGGTTGAAATCGTCTGATTTCAATTTTATAAAGGGAAATTTATTAGATAAAAAAGGTTAACCATTTTGAGGTTAACCTTTTTTATTTACCAATTACAATTCGAACTTTATTGTTTTTTGGCCTTGCTGATCTTTTAGAGTCATTATTTATT
>NZ_SMMB01000193.1 GCF_009711365.1 Xanthovirga aplysinae
CTATTCCTATTGTGGTACAGATAATTATAACACGAATTAAAGATTGGGTCAGGTAAAAAAGATGCTAACAATGGCGAGCTGCCATGCTTTGCCAACACGTGAAAGCCGACGCTCACAAAGCACAGCAGCCAGCTGGGCCGTTGTAGGCAATTTCTAAAAATTAAAAAAGGATATTTAAAAAAATGAGAATCAACAGGGATTTCCCAAAAATTTTATTTTTTATTTTGATACTAACATTTTCCTGTGCAGGTCCAAAAGTAACGGTGCACAAAAAAATAGTAGGAAAGGAAGGTGTTGAACAACCAGATTCACAACCTGAATTTATCGGTGGTTGGGAAGCCTACGAAAAATATATAAAAGAAAATATTAAATATCCACTTAAAGCTAGAACTAATAGGACTGAAGGAGAAGTTGTAATTTCTTTTGTTATTAGGAAGGGTAATGGCGCGATCACTGACGTTGAAATTGTTAAAAGTGTATCTCCTGAAATAGATGAGGAAGCATTACGACTTATTTCGAATATGCCAAATTGGAAGCCTGCAATAAAGGATGAAAAGGAAGTCTCAGTTCGCCTACAAATTCCAATAGATTTCAAACTATAAAAAAAAGCATACAACAATGGCGAGCTGCCATGCTTTGCTA
>NZ_SMMB01000213.1 GCF_009711365.1 Xanthovirga aplysinae
ATTTTGCATTTTTCTGATAATGTCGAGTTGTCTTTAAAATATTCAGACTCTATTTATATTTCAGAGTATTTTCTCGATTCTAAAACCCTTGATTCGCTTATTAAACCATTTAATAACAGGTATCAGGAGGCTTTAGCCATAGAAAACTACTTATTAATGACAAACGGAGAATTTGTAAGAAAAGATGAAAATGGAGTATCTCTTAAAATGCAAAATGGAAATTGGAAACCTATAACACTTGACGAAAACAAAGATGAAGCAGGTAATACCTTTGAGTATTATTTTAAAGACTTTGGGTTTTATTCCGTTCGCACTCAATGGGGAGAAGGGAACGGTTACAAACTGATCAATGATTCAAGTGGTAAAATAACAGATTTGATTGGACGTCCTTATTTCTCTCCAAACGGGACTTTCATTTTGGCAGTAAATTTTGATATTGAGGCAGGTTATAGTTGGAATGGGTTTGAACTTTTTCGGAACGATAATGGACAATTAAAAAAGTTAGGAATTTATGAACCGGATAAATGGGGTCCTTATGCAGTAAAGTGGATTGACAATAACAGACTGATATTAAAAAACCAGACCTTTGATTTCATATTAAAAAACCAAACCTTAAAATTCAGAAATAGTGATATGCCTTATATGGACTTTTACGGAGAATTAGAAATTAAATACGGTGGCTAACAATGGCGAGCTGCCATGCTTTGCCAAC
>NZ_SMMB01000523.1 GCF_009711365.1 Xanthovirga aplysinae
TAGCAACGAAAAGGCTTTACATAGGATACAATGTTGTCGGTAGTATTTTCTCAATTCAATGATTCTCTTATTGCATTATCGAGAATTTCAATCCCTAAATCAATTTCCTTTTTCGTTATGGTTAAAGGAGGGGCAATCCTAAACACTCCTCCCATTCCCTTAATTCTGACAATATTCATGCTCAGGCCCAATTTTAAACAGGTTTCTGATATTCTGTGCCCTAAGTCTATATTAGGTTCTCTTGACTCCCTATCTTTAACAATTTCTACTCCCAACAATAATCCTTTTCCCCTTATATCCCCAATACATTCATACTTATTCTGTAATTCTAACAATTGCTTTTTTAAATAATTTCCTTGTTTTTCAGCCTTTTCTGCCATTTTTTCATTGATAAAAACATCAATCATTGCCAACCCTACTTTAGCAGGTAAAGGGTCCGAAATGTGTGAGGTTATATTTATAAATCCTTTGGAGTAACAATCCTCTTCGATTTCTTTACTTGTAATTGTTGCGGCTAATGGAAGTCCTCCTCCCAAGGTCTTTGAAAGGGTTAAAAAGTTAGGGCTTGTTTCTAATAACTCAAACCCAAAATTGCTTCCTAACCTTCCCAACCCAGTTTGAGCTTCATCCAAAATCAAGTAAATTCCTCGTTCATCACATAACTCTTTCAATCTTTTAAAATATTCGGGTGATAATTCCACTATTCCTGCTGCACTTAAAATTGGTTCTACGATACAAGCAGCAAGGGCCCCTACTGATTGCTTATCTATCATTGCCATTCCAACTTCAAGACAGGTATTATCGCACTTATTTTTACAATGTTTAATTGGACATCTGTATGAATAAGGAGCAGGAATAGATAAGTTTCCAGGTATTGCTGGACCATATCCTTTGCGGGTATATGAATAGGTGCTTGACTGAGCACCAGCAGTCATACCATGCCATGAGCCTAAAAAACCTATAACCTCAAAACCTCCTGAAGATAGTTTTGCCATTCGAATTGCAATTTCGTTAGACTCAGACCCTGTATTTACAAATAAACATTTATCTAATCCATTTGGTAATAAATCACTTAATTGTTTACTTAATTCAATAACAGATGGAGAAAGCATAGTGCTTAATAAATGAATACTTTCTTCAGTAGCATTCCTTATAGCTTGCATTATTTTTTCATGATTATGACCATATACCGAACACATTTGTCCAGAAGTAAAATCAAGAATACCTCTGCCATCTTTAGTATAGATATAAGCTCCATTTGCTTTCTCGATTAGAATAGGGGAGAAATCTCCACAATACCGTACTAATGTTTCCTCAGCTTCTTTTAACCAGTTTTGTTTTTCCATTCTTTTAACTTTTTATGACTGACAACAGCCCGGCTGGATGCTGTGCTTTCTGGGCGTCCCTTTTTTGTGCGTTGATAAAGCATAGCAGCTCGCCATTGTTGCCAACCGTGTTATTTTTATTTCTTGAGTTTTATAAATTTTTCTTTCCGGTTTTTCGATCTTGAAAGTGGTTTAGTTTTTAGATTTTTTACTTCCTATTAGTCTGTCAGGAAAATCATTTTATTTCTCATTTCCAAATCATCCGTTTTTATTGCCATTTTGAAAGTTTGCCTTAAGAATTATAGGCTCTAATTCCCTCAAATACTCCATTGCCATAATGAAGAAATTGACTAAAAAGGTCAACTTTAGCTTCTGAAGCCTTGGCCCATCTCCCGTCAAGGAAGAGTACGGTTTGATCATTGTAATACGACATATTGCTGGCGGTTATTTAATAAGGGTTATAAAAAAAGCACCATCTGAAATAAGATGGTGCTTGTTAACTTTAAAGCTTTTCTAGTTAGTTGCATCATCTCTGTTTGCCTCTTCTCCATATAATACTAACATGGAAGAAACAAAGTGGGGTAATTAAAATTTCACGGACAATATGGTCTCCAAATAAGGGATTCATCTTAATTTTGTAATTACATGGAATAAATGTTAAAAAAAAAGCGCTATTCCTTTTTATGGGAATAGCGCTTTTCTTTTTTTGGTACAACCTATGGTTTAGGTATGCCATTCCCTCTTTAGTGTGGTCCCGATGACCACGCTA
>NZ_SMMB01000164.1 GCF_009711365.1 Xanthovirga aplysinae
AACAATCGATAAGGCTTAGCTCTATTTTAGGGTAAACTATGTGACTTTAACCTTGTAAACTATCTGCCTTAACCAACATTGAGAATAACATGAAAGTTACCGCTGAACATAACGATCGAATAGCAAAAATGACATTTGCCTCTGTTTATCCGCATTACATAACGAAGTTGGAGAAAAAAGGAAGAACAAAAGAAGATCTTCACCAAGTGATAGAATGGTTGACAGGATTTGATGAAGATAGAATACAAGAATTTATCAGTCAGAAGGCAACTTTTGAAACTTTCTTTCAACAAGCAAATTTGAATCCAAATGCTCACCTGATAAAAGGTGTGATTTGCGGTTATCGAATTGAGGAAATTGATAATTCACTAACCCGACAAGTAAGATATCTGGACAAGTTGGTAGATGAATTGGCGAAAGGCCGTAAAATGGAGAAGATTTTAAGAAAAGAAATAAAAACAGGTGCCAACAAAACCTAAACTGCATTAAAACGCTGTTTAACCAAAACGTTGTAGAGCATTCACTCAAATGCAACTTTTCATTTTCCTTTT
>NZ_SMMB01000015.1 GCF_009711365.1 Xanthovirga aplysinae
CCCTGATAAAATTACCTGCTCCAGCGGGCTTCCTTCTGTATCTACTACCTGTCCGGAAAGAGTGTAGTTAACAGGGTCTGTGGGCAAAAGGAAAGCAGTGAAAATTTGCCCTCTAAGGTCTTGCTGCAGGTTATTTATATCCATGGAAGCAGGAGAAAAACTATATCCTTCTTTTTGGGGAGTGATGGTTCCACTCCAGTTTTCAACAAGGCTGACC
>NZ_SMMB01000211.1 GCF_009711365.1 Xanthovirga aplysinae
TTTGCATAGAGATACTGATCGAACAAAGAGTGTGGCTTTATTTCCAATGTGGTCCCTTTTTAATTCAGCGGGCAAACCCTGAGCACTATAATATGGTAATGGGCAGGATGTCATTTTTAGAAGTGTTATTTCTCAATTTTTTCTTCAAAATATCTATTGTTAAAGTAGAAAGGGGCTTAATAATCTGACATTTATCCGGTGGTTTGTAACTTTTTGTTCATTCTGATTATGATAAATTGAGCATTTCAACAAAAGGTCCCTCACATTTTTTAATAATATTCCCTAAAGAAGTTAAGTTCTTTTCGAGAAAGCACTGTACTGTGGATACCAATAATTTTTGACCTTTACCGGGTTAGTTTTTCGATTAATAAATTCCTTTAGCTCAGTAGATGGTAAAAGCCATTGAAATTACAGTAGATAGTTTACGGTACCTTTGAATACATCTTAAAGCAGAGCTTTCCATATTAAATCCTTTTCCTTTTAAGGCTTGGATAAAGACTTAAATGGTTTCTCAATTTTTATTTATTTATGAGAGTTTGAGTGGTAGTTCGATTTCCATTAAGTGATGAGTTCTCCATCAGTCGTTCCATAACTTTTAGTTAAATTGCCCACCGCTAAGAGCTTTTTTAAATTTTAGAATTCGATTCTATTGAGAATTGACATTAAGAAGTTTAATCAATTCTTAGCATTTGAGGAGAAGTATTTTTT
>NZ_SMMB01000938.1 GCF_009711365.1 Xanthovirga aplysinae
ACACTGGAAATTGCGATTGAAAATGGAAATTCAGTAAGTGTCGACTTAGTAGCATTAAAAAATGGAACTGTTTATGATGATCAGACTTTAAATTTAACAAACAACAGTTTAACAATTGAAAATGGAAATTCCATTGACCTGTCCGAGTTTAAAGATAATACCGATAACCAGGATTTAGAAGGGGCCTCTTTAAACGGAACCGTCCTACAAGTGGACATTGAGAATGGGGCTTCTGCCACTGTAGATTTAGCTCCCCTAGTTGCCGAACAACTAGCCTTGATTCTGGAATTAGCCCAAAAGGTGAACGAACTAGAAGAGAAACTAAATAACCTCTCTAATGGTGTAATCACTTCATCTGACAATGAGTCATTAAAATCCACACAGGCAACCCTGTATCAAAATAGCCCTAACCCTAGCCATGATGAAACCCTAATCAAATATTTTTTACCCAATACGGTGCGAACGGCTACAATCCAAATTTCTAATTCAAATGGTATAAAATTAAAGGAATATGCCCTTCAAGAAACAGGAGAGGGCGAAATTATATTGGACTTTAGCATTTATCCGTCAGGAACATATTTATACAGCCTAATTGCTGATAGGCAAATCGTAGACACAAAACGAATGGTGATCTATTAAAAAATTTAACCCTCCAGGAGTATAAAATGCATGGAGGGTTAATTTAATCCTTCTCTAGCACCAAAGCAGCCCATCGATTTCGAGTATTTTGCTTTAGCAGTTTCAATCCATTTTCCTTACAAAGCTCCTCTATGTCAGCAATATCCTCCTGATAAAAACCACTCAGTAATAAATTTCCACCATTAGCCAAAAGAGAAACATAAGCAGGAATTTCTTTCAAAAGAACATTTTTATTGATGTTGGCCAGAATAATATCAAAAGTCCCTTCTATCTTCAATGCTTCAATATCTCCTAGGGCCAGATCGATATTTTCGCAATGGTTTAGCTCGATGTTTTCCGAGCTATTTTCCACACACCAATCGTCAATATCGTAGGCCAATACATGCATAGCGCCCAATTTTGAGGCCATAATGGCAAGAATCCCCGTACCACAACCAGCATCTAAAACAGTTTTCTCTTCATGGTCCAACTCCAATTGATGACTTAGCATCAAATGGGTAGTTTCATGATGTCCGGTGCCAAAAGACATCTTAGGATTGATGGTGATCTCATAAGGAAATTTCTTTTCAATCTGATGAAAGGAAGCCTTTACCACACAACGATCATCGATAAAAATAGGATCATAATTCTTTTCCCATTCCTCGTTCCAGTTTTTCTTTCCTACCTCCTCGACCACATAAGTCGCTGTTGTCATGGTATGGTAGCGGTTGAAAATCTCCTTCACCACCTCTTCATCAAATGAAGAAGACTCAATGCTGGCCTCAAAACCTTGATCATTATCAGAAAAAGAATCGAAACCGGCCTCTGCCATTTCTGCCATAAAAATATCGGCAAAATCATTACTACAACTTACCTTAACTACCTTAAAAGACATCCTTTTTTTATTTTAGAATTACGAATTATAATTTCTTGGGCTAACCCTTACTCTATCAATAAAGTAATTCGTAATTATTAAAACGATTTAATAATATCCACAAAATCTCTTGATTTCAAAGATGCTCCACCGATCAGGCCTCCATCCACATCTTTACCTGCAAAAATTTCACTTGCATTGGAAGGCTTGCAACTTCCTCCGTATAAAATTACAATTTCATTAGCTACCTCTTGGCCATACTTTTGGGCAATATGTGTCCTGATGGCAGCATGCATTTCCTGAGCCTGTTCACTGCTTGCGGTTTTTCCAGTACCAATGGCCCAAATAGGTTCATAAGCAATCACTACTTTTGAAAAACTATCCGCATCCAAATGAAATAGACTTTCTGTCAATTGCTGACAAACAAATGATTCATGAGTTTCTGCCTCCCGGATTTCCAGGCTCTCTCCACAACAAAAAATAGGTCTCAAACCTTCATTTAAAACCGTATCCGTTCTTTCTTTTAGTAATTGGTTGCTTTCATTAAAATATTCTCTTCTTTCGCTGTGACCCAGAATTACAAATTCAGCACCTATAGACTTCAACATGGCAGCAGAAATTTCACCTGTATAGGCTCCGGATTTATGTTCATTGCAGTTTTGGGCAGCCAAGTATACATTATCCACACCCTGAATCAATTTGGAAACATTGCTTAAATGAATGAAAGGAGTGGCTAATATCACTTTCACCTGATTTATACTTTCATCTTCTACCATGTGTACCACCTCTGAAGTCAGCTTTAGCCCCTCTTCCATGGTGTTATTCATTTTCCAGTTTCCTGCTACGATTTTTTCTCTCATTTGTAAAAATAATTTATCGGTATAATTTTTTGAAAGGCATTGGTTTAAATATCACAAAAAATAATGATGAAATATAAAGGAACTTTAACCTATGTTATTTTCCTCATTATAATTTTTCTCTCAAATATTGAGCGGTGTAATTTTCTTTCAATTTTATTAGATCTTCAGGAACACCGCTAAAACAAACCATCCCACCTTCTTCTCCTCCTTCAGGCCCTAAATCAATAATCCAATCGGCAGTTTTTATTACTTCTAAATTATGTTCAATAATTATCACACTATTTCCTTGTTCAATCAGGGCATTAATGGAGTGCAATAATTTTTTAATATCGTGGAAATGAAGTCCGGTGGTGGGTTCATCAAAAATAAATAGCACATGTTCTGCTGTAGAGTTATTTCCTTTTCCTAAAAAAGAAGCTAGTTTCACCCTTTGGGCTTCTCCTCCACTTAAAGAATTCGAAGATTGCCCCAAACGAATATAACCTAACCCAACCTCCTGTAAAGGCTTTAATTTGTTCACAATAGATGGTTTATCAGCAAAAAACTCAATACTGTCGTCAACAGTCATTTCCAAAACATCCGCAATATCTTTCTCCTTGTATTTGATCTCTAATATCTCTTCTTTGAAGCGTTTACCATGGCAACTTTCACAAGTCAGCAGTATATCGGCCATAAACTGCATCTCAATCTTTGTCACTCCTTCGCCCTGACAAAGCTCACACCGTCCCCCATCTACATTGAAAGAAAAAAAAGCAGGTTTATATCCTCTTTGTTTAGCTAAAGGTAATTCAGAAAAGAGTTGTCTGATATGATCATAGGCCTTAACATAGGTAATTGGATTAGAACGAGAAGATTTTCCAATAGGGCTTTGATTGATAAATTCAATCTTACCAATTTTTGTATAATCCCCTTCCAATCGGTCAAATTTACCCGTTTCAATATTTACTGTCCCTAATATCTTTCCTATGGCTGGGTATAAGATCTTTTTTACCAAAGTGGATTTTCCCGAACCACTTACACCAGTAATCACAGTCAAAATATCCAATGGAATCTTCACCTGAAGATCTTTGAGGTTATTTTCCCTGGCACCAATTATTTCAATGGCATCTCGCCAAGGTCGACGCACTTTGGGAATAGAAATTTCTTGCTTTCCATTCAAATAACGAGCCGTATGGGTATTACCTTTTTGTTTTAGCTCTTCCAAACCACCTTGAAAAACCAATTCTCCACCATGAGAACCTGCCTCTGGACCAATATCAATGATTTGGTCTGCTGACTGCATTACTTCCTCTTCATGCTCTACTACAATAACTGTATTTCCCAGATCACGCAAGGATTTTAAAACCCCTACCAAACGGTCAGTGTCCCGAGGATGAAGTCCAATACTTGGTTCATCTAAAATATACATGGATCCCACCAAAGCGCTTCCCAGAGAAGTTGCCAGTTTAATACGCTGAAATTCCCCACCAGACAAGGTTGAAGTCAGCCGATTTAAGGTCAAATAACCTAGCCCTACTTGACCCAGATATTCTAACCGATTTTTAATTTCCACCAAAATCCTACGGCCCACCTGCTGTTCATAATCACTTAAAGAAAGGCCTTGAAAAAACTGAATTACTTCTTTCACTGGCATCAACACCAAATCAGTGATTGATTTGCCTCCGATTTTTACATAGGCGGCATCTTTTCGTAATCGCGACCCTCTGCACTCAGGGCAAACGGTTCTGCCCCGGTATCGAGAAAGCATTACCCTATATTGAATTTTATGGGTTTTAGATTCTAGATAATGAAAAAAGTCGTTGAGTCCCTCGAAATACTTATTTCCTGTCCATAGCAGCTGATATTCTTCATTGGTTAAATCACCGATTGCCCGATGAATCGGAAAATCAAACTCTATTCCAGTATCCAACAGGGGTTGAAGCCATTTTTTCATGGTTTCACTTCTCCATGGGACAATGGCCCCTTCGTAGACAGACAACGATTTGTCCGGAATAACCAAATCAGGGTCAATACCCAAAATACTTCCAAATCCTTCACAGCGGCGACAAGCCCCATATGGATTATTAAAACTGAAAAGATTTACCGATGGCTTTTCAAATGTAATTCCATCCAATTCGAATTTATCGGAAAAAGAGCGTACTTCCTTTCCAACCACATCTACAACACAAACTCCATCTCCCTCAAAAAAAGCAGTTTGAACAGAGTCCCCCATTCTATATTGGTTATCCTCATCATCGTGCCTTACCGTTCCCCTGTCAATCAGAATATATAATTGGTCAGTATCGGAAATGGAAGAAAGATCCGCTAAAACATCCTCGATAAAGGAGATATTTTCATTAATTACCAATCGGGTGAAACCCTTTTGTAATAATATTTGCAGTTCCTGCTCCAAAGTACGATCTTCTTTGATGTACAAAGGACATAAGATCATCAATCGGTTTCCTTCTTCATGCCCATTGATATATTGCACAACATCAGTAACCGAGTCCTGTTGAACGGTATTTCCACTAATGGGAGAAATGGTAACTCCAATTCGGGCATATAAAAGTTTAAGGTAGTCGTATATTTCAGTGGTGGTTCCAACTGTGGAACGAGGGTTTCTACTACTCACTTTTTGTTCAATTGCAATAGCAGGAGATACACCCCTAATAAATTCTACTTCAGGTTTTTCCATTCTGCCCAAAAACTGTCGGGCATAAGAACTTAGACTTTCCACATACATTCTTTGACCTTCGGCAAAAAGGGTATCAAAAGCCAAAGAAGACTTACCTGAACCGGAAAGCCCTGTAACCACTACCAACTTATTTCGAGGAATGGCCACATCGAGGCCTTTAAGGTTGTTTACCCTTGCTCCCTTTATGATGATATACTCCTTAGGGTCAAGAGTAAGAATATCGTAAGGCAAAACTTTCGTATTGGCAGTTTTCATAGGGCACAAAGATATAAAATGCCGAAAGGAAGTAAGGCAGATAAACCAAATTCTTTCTTCTTTGACAGCCCAGATTTAATAATTTTAAATTCAGAAGTCAGAATTTTCCGATGAATGACTTAATGAAATACTTTTTCAATTCACTGCAAAAAGCCACAAACATCAAAAATCACCAAAAACAAGCATTTAAAAGCTGTTTTCCACTTAATTAAAACAGAAACTTGTTTCAAAACGCAGGTTAAATTACTTATACTCCACCTTTTTCCTCTTTGTAATAACTCCTTAAAAAACGAAAACAGTATGAAAAAAAATCAGGTTATACCAACAGATTATTAATGTTTTACGTCTTAATAAATGGTATGATCTTTATAACACTTTGAAATTAAGCTCAT
>NZ_SMMB01000257.1 GCF_009711365.1 Xanthovirga aplysinae
AAAGGATAGCTTTCAAAGGGCTTCAGGGCTTTTATATACATTTTTATCCTCTTTACCGATGAAGTGCTACAGGAGGGCTTTTTGGAATTTTGATTGCCATTGAAAGGATCCACCACAGAAACCCTCAAACTTTATGATCCCTCTTAGCTTATACTGATTAAGACATAAAGATTTACCACTCTTCAAAATATTTGGTGCATTAAACCATGCAACCTCTAAATGATACAAAATTTAAGATTTCTTCAATTTCATAAAATAGTTGAGTACTTTTGGAAAATTTGAACTAGAATTTGGACAATACCCTTGAGAAATTTCAAAAGCTATTACATATAGTCCGATTGAATTTTTTATGGTTCATTATTAAACATCCTTATGCCAATGCGTATATTGTTTCTTTTTCTTTTGATCATATTGGGAACAATTGGATATTCTCAAAACCAAGGGGAGAATACTATCATCATTAAAGGCCAGGTTATCAACGAGAAAGAAGAAAGTATACCCTTTGCTACCTTGAGAATAAAAGGTACCTACAGAGGTGCAGCAACAGATGCTGAAGGAAAATTTTATTTCAGAGCTAATCGAAATGACACCTTGGTGGTAAATTTCATAGGCTATCACGAAAAACAAGTAGCTTTAGGATTATTTACCATAAAAGAGCTTGAAAAGCTAAAGATTTATCTGACCCTTTCACCAATTTCCCTAGACTCCGTCCAGGTTTTTTCCAATGATCCAATGAAATGGCTTTATAGAAAAAAAAGGGATCCTATCACCATTAAAGGAATCCGACACTATAATGGCCCAAGAAAGGAACCGAGCCCTATTGGGTTTAGCACAGGGGCTAATGGACCGGCTTTGACTGGAGCTATCACGGCCTTTGCCAATC
>NZ_SMMB01000047.1 GCF_009711365.1 Xanthovirga aplysinae
TTCCTGTTCTGTTAATAAGGTTCCATTTAGTAAATCTATATATCGATTTTTCCATCCCTCAACCTCCCAATACCCTGGCACGCAAGAAGGAGAAGGATGTAACCCATTCAACCTCCATTTGATTTGAAAATAGTTGGTAAGAGCAGATACCTCCTTAAGGCTTAAAGTAAAACTCGTTCCCGTTTCCTCGTAAAAAATTCCATGTTCGCTATAAAGTTCTCTTTTATCATAAATCACCACTTTCATA
>NZ_SMMB01000239.1 GCF_009711365.1 Xanthovirga aplysinae
TGTGGCCTGGATCACCATGAGCTATCATGCCTTGAAAGCCGCAACCGATGATCCAGTGAATTCAATCAGATATGAATAATTTAACAATCTGCTATCTTCCAAGGGTTCTAAGCCCTTGGAAGGCTTAATCTAGCTCACTGGCAGGAAAGATTAAAGATGGAAAGTGATGGTTCCGGCTTCAAGGCCTATTTTTAAGATAATATTTGCCTTTTTTATTATACCCTGAAGTACCTAGTAAAAGAACACAAAAAATTTCATCCCAAACACATTAATTAGCCAGATTCTTTATAAAAAATCTGATAACCTTCGATAACCACATAATCATGAAAATATCAAAAATCACATCATTAGTGCTTTTTCTGGTCCTTTATTTGTCTCCTAAGGCTTTTCCAAATCTTAAAGAAAAAACCTCTTTAAATGGGATCTGGATTCAGGAAGGGTATGGAAGAATTATTGAGATAAAAGATTCCACATTTACCTACTATAACACCACTCAAAATTCATGTTTTCCTCTTGCTTCCGGAAATCTGGCAGACAGATTTAAGGTAGTTCAATTGAGGGACAACGAATAAACATTAAACCCTGGAGGTATAGTGGATTATTATTTTAAGCGCACGAACGTTCTCCCTATAGCCTGCACCAGCCCAAATAAATCAATAGACAAATCATCTGAAAAGAATTTCGATGTTTTATGGAACACCTTCAACAAACATTATGCATTTTTTGAAGAACGGAATATTAATTGGGTTGAAATACAAGAAAATTATGGCCCGAAAATTACCAGCATAAAATCTGAAAAAAAATTA
>NZ_SMMB01000950.1 GCF_009711365.1 Xanthovirga aplysinae
CTTGTTGTTTCTTTTAAAAGAAACAACAAGAAAAGTGCTATACCAATATAAATAATCGTTTGGACACTTATCTTGGATCAAGGTTAAATTATTGTAAAATCTTACCTATTGGAAATAAAATATTTAATTAATACAACTAGGCTTAGTTTTGAAAAATTGGACATCTAAAAAGTCGATTTGATAATTGAAAATCAACCCACTCCTCCCACTTCCAACCAGGTCAAGAAAGAGGAACTCCTAGATAAATAAATTCTTTATTACTAGATTGGTGGGATCAATAGATTGATTCATTAATAGAAAATAAAAAGAACAAATAGCAGGCAAAGCCTCCTAAAATCATTTTAACCCAACTGAATAATGGAAGATAAACAAGAAAAGGTTGCACCAGACTTTACTCCTAATTTTTTCAACTAAAATGTTCATATTTTCCTAATGATTCAAACGACAATATTCATTCTAAAAACTTACAGGAAACCTTCTCCCGAGAAAAAATCTTTTTTTTCTTCTATAGGTAAATTTTGATTATGAAAGAATTATTTTTGACAAAAAACTTATAAGGATGAAGATTTTTGCAATAGGAAGAAACTACGTTGAGCATATTGAGGAGCTTGAAAATGAAAGACCAGATGAACCGGTGATTTTTTTAAAGCCGGACACTGCCATCTTAAAGAATAATGAACCCTTTTACTACCCCGAGTTCAGTAACAATATTCACTTTGAAGTGGAATTGCTACTAAAAGTCTGCAAAGAAGGAAAAAACATTGAAGAGAAATTCGCCAATAAGTACTACGACGAAATTGGAATTGGCATAGATTTTACTGCAAGGGATTTACAGTCAAAATTAAAAGCAAAAGGATTACCATGGGAAATTGCAAAAGGCTTTAATGGATCGGCTCCTATTTCCTCTTTCGTTCCAAAATCAAATTTTAAAAACCTTAATGACATAAATTTCTCCTTGCAAATAAATGGAGAAACCCGACAAGAGGGAAACACACGGCTGATGCTTTTTAATTTCGATTATATTATTTCCTATGTATCAAAGTTCTACACCCTAAAAAAAGGGGATATTGTTTTTACTGGAACTCCCAAAGGTGTAGGGCCAATTAAAATTGGAGAAAAACTATCTGCATATATAAACAATGAAAAATTCCTTGACTTTGAAATTAAATAAATGCTTACTTCCAATGGCTTTAATCCTGGGCAAATCCTTATTATTTGCCCAGAGTTTACCTGCAGATGACAACTACCAATTCCCCATTCGCCCAGGGAAACAAAATTTTTTAGCTGGAACAATGGGAGAAATCCGTTCCACACATATTCATGCAGGCTTAGACATTAAAACAGGCGGTCAGGAAGGTCTAGCGGTATTTGCAGCGCAAAAAGGATTCATCAGCCGAATTAAAATCTCCACAAAAGGCTATGGTAATGTCTTATATATGAAGCACCCTGATGGATCTACCACAGTTTATGCTCACCTACAAAAATTTATTCCTGAAATAAGAGATTGGGTACGGAAAAATCAATATGAAAAAAAGTCATTTGCCATTGAACTTTTTCCTTCTAAAGATAAATTTCAATACGAAAAAGGAGAATTAATAGCTTATTCCGGAAATTCTGGTTCTTCATCAGGTCCCCACCTTCATTTTGAAATTCGGGATAATCAACAAAAACCTTTAGACCCACTAAGTTTCAACTTTTCAGAAATTAAAGATAATATTCCGCCCAACATTATTAGGTTAGGAGTTAAACCCAAAAGCGCAAATGCTCGCATATTCGATCAACACCAAAATTATTACTTTTCTACTCAAAAAACCGGTAATGTTTTTAAGGTAAATGAGGTTGTTCCAGTTTATGGGGAAATAGCTTTGGAACTCCAAGGGTATGATCAACAAAATGGCTCCTACAATCGAAATGGCATACAATACATAGAAATGCAGTTGGATGGAGAAACTGTATTTTCACAGCATATAAAAAATTTCTCCTTCGCAGAATCCAGAAATGCCTTGGTCGTTTATGATTATGAAGAAAAGCAAAAAAATGGCAGGCAATTCACTAAATTATTTGTGGATAATGGAAATTCCCTCTCCTTTTACAGCAAAGTAAAAAATAAGGGCTTAATTGTCATAAAGGACACTTTAGAACATCAAGTAAGAATTTATTTAAGAGATTCCTATCAAAATGAAAGTATTGTAAAATTGAACATCATTGGGAAAATCCCCCCAAAAAAGGTTCCTAATTCTACAAAAAAGAAAAATAGTTTCTCCTGGAAAATAATAAAGAATTTCTTAAAAATAGAATCTCCTCTAAAGGTCGATCATCGGCCTGAAATAAAGGTTTATGCAAACAGAATAGGTTATGAAATAGCACCTATTTATACAGATTCTTTCAATGCCTGGTATTTGTGGGATCTAAAAAAAGGATTACCAGATTCCTTAAGCATTTATAAAGAACTACATGCTCTTAAACTCGCTGCTGTTATTCCCCCCAACCAAAAGTTTTCTTTTTTCAGTAAGCAACTAGACATACTATTTCCTTATCAATCTTTATTTGACACACTCTATCTTACGCATAATTACTTAAAAAAAGACTCCCAACACACTGATACACAAGAGATCTTTACAATAAACGATGAAAGCATTCCTTTAAGAAAATATATTAGTGTAACTTTAAGGCCCGAAAACGATTACAAAAAATTTAACACCGGGGTTTTCTCTATAGACGAGAAAAATCGTTATCATTTTGAAGGGGGGAAATGGAAAGAAAATGAAATCACCTTCCGAACCAGAAATTTGGGGAAATTCACCTTATTAACTGATAGCATTCCTCCAACTGTGAAACTAAGGGGAGTTTCAACCAATAAGGTAAGGATTACCATTGACGATCAACTTTCTGGAATAAGTGATTATAGAGTTCTTTTAAATGACCAGTGGGTACTTTTTCAATATGATCCAAAAAGAAAATTAATTTGGGCTGAAAAAGAAGATTTCAACGGTAGGCCCATCAATGGAAATTTAAAAGTTATCGTAAGCGATAAATTAGGTAATGAAACCATTTTTCAAACTAAACTATAGATTATGGCATTAACCATTGGCGACAAAGCTCCTGACTTTACAGCAAAAAATGAAAAAGGGGAAAGTATTAAACTCTCCGATTATTTAGGAAAAAAAGTAGTGCTTTACTTTTATCCTAAAGACAATACACCAGGTTGTACAGCACAGGCTTGTAACCTTCGGGATAATCATGAAGCTTTACAAAAATCTGGCTATGAGGTAATAGGTGTAAGCACAGATAGTGAGGCTGCACACCAGAAATTCATTGCAAAACATGATTTGCCTTTTACTCTTATTGCTGATACCGATAAAGCAGTTCATAACCTTTATAACACTTGGAGGGAAAAAAAGAATTATGGCCGTGTTTATATGGGAACGGTAAGAACAACGTTTTTAATCGATGAAGATGGAAAAATTGAAAATATAATCGAGAAAGTTAAAACTAAGGAGCACACAAACCAGATTTTATAAAAAGAGATAATTAAAGAAAACTAAGAATGGAAGCCGTCTGAATTTAGATTATCAGGATTATTTAATTTTGAATTGCAAGGAGACAATTAACTCCACAACATACTTTTTCTTATTCAGACTTCACAAATTACTTTGATGGTATTATAAAAATGACAATTTAAACCTTAAATAACTATTAAAAAAAGTAAGTCCGGCAATAATAAAGCATTCGTAATACTATTTATTGTATAATTCTTCTTTTTAAGCTTATTTTTGGACTTTTATTTCGAAATCGCTTCGAAAAGTTAACACTATCACAAATATGACAATGATTGAGACAAGCACACAGGGGAAAACAGAAGACATCAGCATTCCAAA
Source organism: Xanthovirga aplysinae (assembly GCF_009711365.1). Taxonomy (GTDB): domain Bacteria; phylum Bacteroidota; class Bacteroidia; order Cytophagales; family Cyclobacteriaceae; genus Xanthovirga; species Xanthovirga aplysinae. The sequence continues at coordinate 3,879 of NZ_SMMB01000950.1, forward strand.
ACTGGAAAAAATTGCCTCTCAAGTAAGAAGGGATATTTTGAGAATGGTTCATGGAGCGAAATCAGGACACCCTGGAGGATCTTTAGGCTGTGCCGATTTTATGACTGCTCTTTACTTTAAAATCATGGATCAAAGTAAGGATTTCAAAATGGAAGGCAAGGGAGAAGATATGTTCTTTTTGTCAAATGGTCACATTTCTCCATTATGGTACAGTGTTTTGGCACATGCCGGATACTTTGATGTATCGGAACTTTCCTCTTTTAGAAAAATTAATTCAAGATTGCAAGGCCACCCAGCTACCGAGGAAGGGCTGCCAGGAATTAGAGTAGCTTCGGGATCTTTAGGCCAAGGTCTTTCTGTAGCTGTTGGTGCTGCACAAATGAAAAAACTCAATCAGGATGATCACAAGGTATTTGTTTTGATGGGTGATGGTGAAATTCAAGAGGGACAGGTATGGGAAGCAGCCATTTATGCTGCTCACCACAAAGTTGACAATCTAATTGCCAGCATTGATTATAATGGCCAACAAATTGACGGTCCTGTTGAAGAAGTAATGTCATTAGCTGATTTGAAGGCAAAATGGGAAGCATTTGGTTGGATAGTCATTGAAAGTAATGGAAATGACATGAATGATATAGTAGAGAAATTAGAGCATGCTAAAAGCCTCACTGGCCAGGGCAAACCTATAATGAACCTAATGCGTACTGAAATGGGTTATGGAGTTGACTTTATGTGCGGCACGCATAAATGGCATGGCGCTGCGCCAAGTGATGAACAATTAGAAGCTGCTTTAAGTCAACTAGAAGAAACTTTGGGTGACTATTAACCGGACTATAATCCTTGGTAAGGACGGGCATTTCAATTAGTTTATTACTTTCTTTTGCCCTTTTTGGGGTAACAAAACTAACTTTTGCCCAATCTCAAACAGATATTCCTGAAAAAGCAAGAATATTATTCCTTTTGGATGGTTCCGGCAGTATGCAAGCACGGCTGGAGGATGAAACCCGGATAAATGTTGCGAAAAAGTTACTTTCCGATCTGGTAGATTCCCTGAAAGTTAATGAATATGTTGAATTAGCTCTACGTGTTTACGGCCATCAATTTAGCCGCAGGCTAAGAAACTGTGAAGACTCAAAACTGGAGGCGGCCTTCAATCGGAATAATCATGAAGTGATCATTCAGAAGCTGAAGGAAATTGAACCGAAAGGGACTACGCCAATTGCTTACTCTTTAGAGCAAGCTGCCGAAGATTTCCCAAAAGAGGGAAATGCAAGAAACATTGTGATTATTATTACCGACGGGAAAGAATCTTGTTTTGGTGACCCTTGTAGCATTTCAAAAGCCTTGCAAAAACAAGGGATTTTTCTTAAACCATTCATCATAGGAATAGGAATGGAAGAAGAATACAACCAAGAATTTGATTGTCTCGGTAAATTTTTCAACGCCCACAATATTCAATCTTTTAGAAGGGCTTTAAATACAGCTTTAAGGCAGGTTATTGAAAAAACCACCATTAGTATTGAATTATTGGATTTCAATAATCATCCTAAAGAGACGGATGTAAGCGTTACAATGTTGAATGCCGTTACTGACCTTCCGGTTTATAATTTTGTTCATTATTTGGACGAAAAAGGATATCCGGACTCAATTAAAGTGGATGGGGTACTCTCCTACGATGTCGGAATTAATACAATTCCTCCCGTATGGAAAAAAGATATTCATTTTGATGGCGGAAGGCATAATGTTTTAAGGATTCATGTTCCACAAGGAAAATTAAGTATTGAACAGAAAGCTTATACGGAATATAAAAAAGGTGTCAGAGCGTTGGTGAGAAAAACTCATCGGCCAGAAATAATAAATATTCAGGA
>NZ_SMMB01000698.1 GCF_009711365.1 Xanthovirga aplysinae
TAAGGTATTATTTTTTAAGATGAGAAAACTAAAAATTGAAGAGTTGAACCGAGATACGGTTGAAGAGTTTAAGAATAAGGAAAAAACACCACTGGTGATTGTATTAGATAATGTTCGAAGTATGAACAATGTAGGCTCAGCCTTTCGAACATCTGATGCTTTTGCCATAGAAAAACTATACCTCTGTGGCATTACCGCCACTCCACCCCACCGGGATATTCATAAAACTGCTTTGGGAGCCACCGAATCTGTAGAATGGGAACATGTTCAAGATACTATCGATATTATACAAAAGTTAAAAAAAGAGGGTTATCAAATCGTTTCGGTAGAACAAGCCCAGAATAGTGTATCACTAGAAGAATTTAGGCCGAAGGAGAATCAAAAATATTGCCTAATATTCGGAAATGAAGCATTTGGAGTAGAGGATAAAGTCATTGAAGCTTCAGACCTTTGTTTAGAAATTCCCCAATTTGGCACCAAACATTCCCTGAACATCTCAGTCAGTATGGGCATTGTAATTTGGGATGTTTTTCAGAAGATGAAGTTTTAACTCTTTCGTTCTCTCTTTTAAAAACTCAACAACTCTTTAAATTTCTGAGATTGACGGCGGGAAAGTTCCAATTCTTTTCCGCCTTTCATTTACACCTTTAAGCTTCCACTAAACCAGAGTTCCATTCTTTCTACCCATTTGAGATTAATAATCAATTATCTATTTACAATGAAAAAATTTTTAGCATCAAGTCGAACTTCCAAGTAATTGAGGGGCCCTGGGGATCGAGGGACTAAATTCATCAAAATAAACTTTAGTAAAACCACCCGCCACTTCAAGCAAAGTAATATTAGCCAATGGCAAAAACCAACAAGGCTTCCCATCTTTCAAGAAAACCTGATCGTCTGGAAACACCTGCTTTGTTTCCCTCCTAACCTCCTGTTTTTGTTCCACCTTTTCAAGCATTTTACTAATCGCCTAGACTATTCTTTCTTTTTTAATAGGTTTTTGAAGGCAATCCTTAAACCAAATATTTTTCTAAATTTGCCTCAATTAGAAATCAATACTTAAAACATAAATTCCATTACTAATGAGTATTCGAATAGAAAAAGACACCATGGGTCAGGTAGAGGTACCTGCTGACAAATATTGGGGAGCTCAAACTCAACGCTCATTACAAAACTTTGCCATTGGCGGAGACAACATGAAAATGCCATTGGAGGTGATTCATGCCTTTGCGATCCTAAAAAAGGCCGCAGCCCAAACTAATAAAGATCTAGGGGTTTTGACCTCAGAAAAAGCTGAAATTATTTCTAAGGTTTGTGATGAAATCCTGGAAGGAAAACTAGACGATCAATTTCCTCTGAAAGTATGGCAAACGGGCTCAGGTACGCAATCCAACATGAACACCAACGAGGTAATTGCCAACCGATCTCATGTATTGCTAGGAGGACAATTAACTGATGAAGTGAAGCAAATTCATCCCAATGATGATGTGAATAAATCGCAATCCTCTAACGATACCTTCCCAACCGCCATGCATATTGCTGCTTATAAGGCGGTGGCTGAAGTGTTGATTCCAAAAGTAGAATTGTTGAGAAATACCTTGGACCATAAAGCCAAAGCCTTCAAAGATGTAGTGAAAATTGGCCGTACGCACTTTATGGATGCCACTCCCCTTACTTTAGGAAATGAGTTTTCAGGATATGTTTCCCAGTTGGACCATGCACTAAAAGCTATAAAAAATACTTTTGCACACCTTTCCGAGCTTGCCTTAGGAGGTACAGCAGTAGGAACTGGTTTAAACACCCCAAAAGGATATGCAGGATTAGTAGCGAAAAAAATTGCAGAGTTCTCTGGTCAGCCATTTGTTTCAGCGGAAAATAAATTTGAAGCTTTAGCTGCTCACGATGCCATCGTTGAAACCTCAGGTTCCTTAAGGCAATTGGCTGTTAGCCTGATGAAAATTGGGAATGATATCCGTATGTTGGCCTCAGGGCCAAGATGTGGAATTGGGGAAATTCTTATTCCTGAAAATGAGCCTGGGTCTTCTATCATGCCAGGAAAAGTGAACCCTACCCAATGCGAAGCCATCACCATGGTTTGTGCTCAGGTAATTGGACTAGACAATGCCACTGCTGTTGGGGGAATGAATGGACATTTTGAGTTGAATGTATTCAAGCCTCAAATGATCTATAACTTGCTTACTTCTGCCCAATTAATTGGTGATGCCTGCCAATCTTTCAATAATAATTGTGCTGTTGGAATTGAACCTAACCACCCGGCCATTGAGAAGAACTTGGAGAATTCTTTAATGCTGGTCACAGCCCTGAATACCCATATCGGCTACGAAAACGCAGCAAAAATTGCCAAGAAGGCACACAAAGAAGGAACCACCCTTCGAGAGGCTGCCATTGCTTTAGAATTGGTAACTGACGAACAGTTTGACCAATGGGTAGATCCAAACAAAATGATTGGAAGCCTGGATAACTAAAATTTTCTTTTACTTTATTTCTTTTTTATTTGTAGATTGGTACGATAAAATTCTAAATATTTTACCAATTACTTTTAGTATGAGAAACAAGGCCTTATTTATTGGATTAATTATCTGTCTTTTTTTATCTGCTAACTTTTCTATGGCACAGAAGATGGAAAAGAAAGAAAGAAAAGAATGGAAAAGAAAACTCAGGAAACTATCGCCTGAAAAATACAAAAGCCTAATTGAAGAAAACAATGCCTTAAAGGGCAGAGAAGCTCGTTTAAGTGGTGAAGTCACTGACTTGGAATCAAAAGTCAGAGATAGAGAGGAAAAAATTAGTGAACTTCAAGCCAGAGTCAAATCTTTAAAAACTGACTTAGAAATGGCCAAAAGTTCATTAAACAACCGTTCCGAAAATAAACAATTAGATGAGAATGGCGTAGTGTTTAAAGTCCAAATCGGAGCTTTTAAGGTATCGAATATTTCCGAATACATGGATGAGGAAAAAAACTTCAAAGAGGAAAAATCCGATGATGGCCTTAACAAATACACTCTGGGAAGTTTTAAGGATTATTGGGAAGCAGATACCTTTAAAAAATATCTTCGGGAAATGGGGGTAAAAGATGCCTGGGTTGTCCCTTACAAGGATGGTGAAAGAGTTCCCATGAAAGAAGTGCTGGAAGGCGTGATTTAATTGTAAAGAGGACATGGGATAATGGGAAATGTTCCCATTAAAATACTCGAATTCATTTAAAATGATAGAGAAATAACCTTATAAAAGCAGTACCCCTTGGTACTGCTTTTTTTGTTGGGCCCAAAATTTGCTTGAGAAAAGTCTAAAAGTTCTTACGAATGACCATTCTTTACAAAATTCTGTAT
>NZ_SMMB01000212.1 GCF_009711365.1 Xanthovirga aplysinae
GGAAATTATGTTAAAAAAGCCTTCCAATATATTGGTAATAAAATTGGGAAGGTAATAAGTTCATTGAGACTTAAAACAAACAAACAATGAAGACAATACACCAATGGTTTGATGAATATGCAGTAAGTCATCAAAATAAGACCAATAAATTAATCCACTGGTTTTGTGTACCTATGATTTTTTTCAGTATTATTTGTATGTTGGCTGATATTCCATCCGGGGTTTTAAAGAGTTTAGCTCCGGAAGGTGCCCGAGATTATATTCACTGGGGAACAGTATTGATAGCAGGAGGCTTATTGTTTTATTTAAGACTTTCCTTTCCTTTGTTTTTGGGAATGCTTTTGGAATCCCTTTTTATCTTATTCCTTATAAAAGAACTAGAAGCCTTCGATGTGCTTCCTTTGTGGCTCCTTGGTTTATCCATTTTTGTTATTGCTTGGATCGGTCAGTTTTATGGCCATAAAGTGGAAGGTAAAAAACCTTCCTTTTTTAAAGACTTGCAGTTTTTACTTATAGGTCCAGCGTGGGTACTTAGTTTTCTTTTTGATAAAATGGGTGTCAGGTATTAAAAGGCCCTGATTTGACGATTTTGAGGACATTTTTTATGTTTTAGGAAAAATAATTTCCAACCAAATATCCCATGTGTTTGGAGAATATTGTTTTAAATTAAACTCAACAGGTTGGTTGTAATAGTTTAAATTTTGTAACT
>NZ_SMMB01000879.1 GCF_009711365.1 Xanthovirga aplysinae
AATTAAATTTTATATATTTTTTGTAGAGGCGTAAGAGGGAAAGATCGAGAAAAGAGCAAGAACGCGTTTAAAGATCAAAATTTAAAAACACAATAATTAAAATATTCATAAACAGCTTTTTGCATAATATTTGCTAAAAGTTTATATTTGAATCTTACAAAAAAATAAATTCTTCATTTAACCCTAAAATTCAGCAATATGAATTAGACCTCTACGTTCACTAAATGTCTTTTTAACAATGGAAAAGTATTCGCTTAACGACAGCAAATTGATTACGCTGTATAAAGGTGGTGACGAAGGAGCTTTTGAAGAGCTAATGAAAAGGCATAAGTCGAGGATCTATACCACTATTTACCTTATCACCAAGGATAGTTTTATTGCTGAAGACTTATTGCAAGAAACCTTTATAAAAGCTATCCGGACTATAAAATCCGGTAGATATAATGAGGAGGGTAAATTCTTACCTTGGATATTACGAATTGCGCACAATTTAGCGATTGATTTCTTCAGAAAAGAAAAACGTTATCCTACAATAATTATGGAGGATGGTAGCAGTGTTTTTAATACTCTGGAATTTTCTGAAGATTCAGCTGAATCCATACAAATTCAAAAGGACACTCATATGCGGTTGAGAAGGTTAATTCATGAACTTCCCGAAGCGCAAAAAGAGGTACTGATGATGAGACATTATATGAAAATGAGTTTTCAGGAAATTGCTGATTCCACAGGTGTAAGCATTAACACTGCCTTGGGAAGAATGCGTTATGCACTCATCAACCTCAGGAAAAAGATGCAACAAACCGAGCAAGCTTATGACGCAAACATTTACCCAGGATGACGTAGTAAAATACCTATACAAGGAAACTACATCAGAAGAAAGTGAGGAAATTGAAAGGGCACTTCTTTTCGATACGGAGTTGTTGGAGGTTTATCACCAGATGCGGGCTGTAGTTCACCAGTTGGATAACCTCAATTTTGAACCTTCGGAAAGATGCAGTCAGAAGATTTTAGATTATTCCAAATCATTCAATTTATTTTCTTTCTGAAAAAGGTCATATAGGATTAGCGGCTAAACTTAGCCGTATTTTTTTACCCTTTGGTTAAATCAATTGAAGGGTTTATATTAGCTTTCCAATTTAATTGAAATGGAATAGTTAAATTTTTAACATGCGTAAGAAAGAGCGTTTCGAAGCATTTTTAGATTACTTCACCACTCATCAACCCATAGCTGAAACAGAACTGGAATATGAAACTCCTTTTCAGCTTTTAATTGCAGTTATTTTAAGTGCCCAGTGTACAGATAAGCGGGTAAATATGGTGACTCCTGCTTTATTTGAAGCCTTTCCTAATGCTGAACATTTAGCCGCAAGCCATTTTGACGAACTTTTTCCCTACATCAAAAGTATTTCCTACCCTAACAACAAGACTAGGCATCTTTTGGGAATGGCAAAAATGCTAGTGGAGGAATTTAACTCCGAGGTGCCCTCAGACACTAAAGAATTGCAAAAACTTCCAGGTGTAGGCCGTAAAACTGCCAATGTAGTTGCTTCTGTTATTTTCGATCAACCCGCTATGGCTGTCGATACCCATGTTTTTAGAGTCTCCAAAAGAATTGGCCTGGCTACCCAGACAGCCAAAACCCCTTTGGAAGTGGAAAAACAACTCATTCGACATATTCCAAGAGAACACATCTCTACAGCGCACCACTGGCTTATTCTTCACGGCCGATACGTTTGTATCGCCAGAAAACCCAAATGTGAAATTTGCCCCCTCACGCACTTCTGTCGGTATTTTGAAAAAAATGTCCTTCAAATTGTTCCGGAAAGTAATGCCTAAATACTTAATTAGGAATTAATAATAGGGAATTACCCTTAATTGGATTTTTTCATGTGCGGTATACATTTAATTTGGGACCGGAAAGGGAATTATGACGATTGTATAATTGAGAATATGTTACAATCCACTACCTACCGTGGACCTGATCATGCGGCTTTTCGAAGTTACACCTTTAATAACCAAAAACTTTTTCTTGCTGCCAACCGATTACGAGTTTCAGAGGTATCTTCTCTGGCCGACCAACCTTATTCATCAAACTGTGGAAACTATAGTTTGATCTTCAATGGGGAAATTTACAACTTTTTTGACTTGCGAAATGAATTACTGCAAAAAGGCCATTCTTTTAATAGTATTTCTGACACAGAAGTCCTTTTAAAACTTTTGATAGAAGAAGGAAGAAAAGCCATTCCCCGGCTTAATGGGATGTTTGCTTTTGCTTTTTGGGATCATCAAAAAAATGAATTACTGCTAGCCAGAGATCGTCATGGAATGAAGCCTTTGTTCTATTTTCAAAAAGAAAATACTTTCATAGCTGCCTCCGAAACCAAAGGTCTCCTTGCTTCAGGGTTAATTCAAAAAGAGCTAAATAAAAATGCCGTTCACCATTATTTACAATTTAAATATGCTCCTAAACCTGAAACCTTTTATAAAAATATTTTTCAAGTTGAGGAAGGACATTTTCTTTTGATTAAAGATGGTAAAATAGCCCAAAAAAAGGCTTTTATCCCAAATAAACAAGGTTTACCTAAGATCCCAGAAGACAAAAAAGGGGTAATTAAAAAAGCTGAAGATTTAATTACAGATGCTTTATTTTCTCAAATAGAGAGCCAAAAGCCGGTAGGTTTATTTTTAAGTGGAGGTGTAGATTCTACCCTACTTTTAGCCTTAAACAACAAACATGGTGGAGCTCCCCTTCCCTGTTTCTCTATTGTTCATGACTCCAAAGAAGGCTCATTTGGGACAAAAGATCAGCATTTTGCACGTCAGGCAGCCAAAAAATATCAGGCTGCTTCTTATGAAGAAATTATTGTTAAGGAAGACATCTTAAAAAACTTACCCTCAATTATCGGTCAAATGGATCAACCGATAGGAGATAGCGCCAGCTTAATGACCTACCTTCTTTCGGAAAAAGCATCAAAAACTATGGGTGTAGTTTTATCTGGTGCAGGAGCTGATGAGCTGTTTGCAGGATATAATCGACACTACGCTTTTTACCAGTACCTAAATTACTTTGGAAAGCTTAAAAATTTTTATCCTTTAATAAAACAGGTAAGTGGTAGCTTACCAACTGGAATAAACTCCCCATTTAGGAAAAAATTCAGGCTTTGGAAAAAAATGGGCAGGAGTCTAAGCCCATCTCCGGAACAAACCTTTTTAAACTTCTCTTCTTTTGAGGAATTTACTAAATCAATATCATTAAAGAGTTTTAAGAAGTTTTCCGAAGAAAAATTTATTGAAAAGCATTTTAGACAAGCCCTCGAATTTGATCGTAGTAATTACCTTACTGGAGATATTTTATCCCTCAATGATCAAATGAGCATGCTACATAGTCTGGAAATGCGTATGCCCTATTTGAATAATGAAATATTAAACTTTACCCACCAATTGCCTTCAACCTATTTAATTAATGGGGGAAAAAAATGGTTATTAAAAAATATCCTTAACCAAATGGATGGACTAGTTTTTAGCCAAAGACCAAAAGAAGGACTTGGTCTCCCCTTTGGTAATTGGTTAAAAAAACAAGGAAATCATTATCTTTGGGATTTTCTTCAGAATGACCAGGCTATTATCTTTGAATTTATATCTCGAGAAAAAATTAAGTCTTTTCTTAAGGAACATCAATCCAATAAAACAGACCACAGCCTCTTGCTTTGGTCTATTTTGACGCTATCCATTTGGCTGGAAAAGCATTTTTAAATGTCAAAACTGGGATTTATTAGATTAAAGGATGATAAGATTTTATATACTGAAAAACTAGACAAGGGAAATAAAGAAGTGGAAAAAGGGAAAAAACCTTGAATTTAAATCATCTAATAAATCCTTTCTCAGACAAAGCAAACCTTATATCCACAAACCCTAAGAATCCTAATCCCTAATGCAGTATTATGCACATACTCTACCTTCATCAATACTTTAAAACTCCACAAGAAGGAGGTGCCATACGTTCCTTTTATCTGGCAAAAGGCCTAGTGAACAATGGGTATAGAGTAAGTATGGTTAGCAGTCACAATGAAAACAAGTATGTGCAAAAAAACATAGAAGGGATTGAAGTCCATTATTTACCTGTTTATTATGATAATAAATTGGGTTTTTATGGTCGGATCTATGCTTTTCTTAAATTTATATTTTTGGCCTGTCAACTAATAGGGAAAATTTCTAAAAGTGACAAAGTTAACAAAATCTACGCCACTTCAACTCCTCTTACGATTGGCCTAGTAGCTTTATGGGCAAAGAAAATATATAAGCTTACCTATTTTTTTGAAGTTAGAGATTTATGGCCAGAAGCACCTATTCAACTAAGATTTATTCGTAATCCTAGTTTAAAAAAACTACTTTATGGGTTGGAATCTACCATTTACAATCATGCAGATAAAATTGTGGCCCTTTCTCCGGGAATAAAACAGTATATTAAAAGGATTGTACCTGAAAAAGAAATTACTTTAATCCCAAATATGTCTGATTGCGAATTTTTTAAGCAAGAAGAAAAACAGGAGGCATTAGAAGTCAAATACCAGGTAAGGAACAAATTTGTAGTAAGTTATTTTGGGGCTGCAGGTGAAGTAAATCATTTGGAATATGTATTGGATGCCGCCAAACAGTGCGTCAAATTGCCTATACATTTTTTGATTACAGCAGAGGGATCTGAGCTATCAAGAATTAAAGAATTAGCAAAAAGCATGAAATTAAAGAACCTGTCTTTTTTTCCTTATAAAAATAAATCGGGAATAAAAGAGGTGCTCAATGTAACAGATGCTGTTTATATTTCTTTTGCCAATTTCCCCATTCTAGAAACCAACAGCCCAAATAAGTTTTTTGATGGCCTGTCAAGTGGAAAATTACTTATTGTTAATTCTAAAGGGTGGACCAAAAACATCGTTATTAATCGAAATTGTGGCTTTTATCACAACCCAAATACAGAAAGTTTCTCCAATGCCATTTTACCTTTCCTACTCGATAAAGACCTTTTAAGTGAACATCAATTC
>NZ_SMMB01000656.1 GCF_009711365.1 Xanthovirga aplysinae
AAAAGAGCTTCAAAGCCCTTCCCTATACTCAAATCCATAGATTTCTTATTTTTCTAAATATGCAATGGTTATAATTGTTCCCCTTTGGGATATTTCCTAATCACTGAACCCCCTCCTTTTTTCAGGAATCAATAGGGTATACCCTTTACTTCTCTTACTTACAGTCAATTTTTTTGCTCTTAACCAGGGGTTGTACAATTTCAAATCCTTATAAGTGATCCCTTGCTCAAGGGAAAAGTCAACCAACTTAGAGATGCTTTTATTTACCTTAATTTCCTTTAAAGGTGGCTGTTTATACAATTGGTTATCCGGAAGATCATAACCGTATTTTTTTGGATTTTCTAGTATGGCTTTAATCGCCAAAATGCGAAAAACATAACGAGCTGTTTCGTGATTCAGTAAAAGATCATAATAGGAAGTCACTTTTTGTTGTTTTACCGATCGGCTAAATCCCCTCATTCCCATATTGTAGGAAGCCGCTACAGCTGTCCAATTTCCAAATTTTTCATATGCTTGCAGTAAATATTTACATGCTGCTTCTGTAGATTTAAGAGCATTATAACGTTCATCCACTTCTTTATTCACCTCCAAACCCAAATCTTTGGCTGTTCCCTTCATCAATTGCCAAAAGCCGGTAGCTCCTTTTGGAGAAACCACATTTTGCAACCCGCTTTCAATAACCGTCAGATACTTAAAATCCTGCGGTATTCCGTATTTTTTTAATATAGGTTCAATTTGAGGCAGCCAACGATTCGCTCTTTTAATCAAGAAAATGGTACTGGAATGCCAATAGGCATTCACATGAACTTCCCGGTCAAGCCGTTCTCGGACATCTTCTTCGTGCAAAGGTACTGCCTCACCTGCAAAGGAAAGGCTATCAGGAGTATCAAAAGTATAAACCTGAAAAGGTTGTCTGTACTCAGGACTTAATGGCTCCTCAAAAGAAGAAGAAAAATAAGGCTCTTGACTTTGTCTTTTCTTTAAAAAATTGGAATTCTGGTAAAAAATAAAACCTCCAAGAAATAGAATAACAAAAAGTAGTAGATAGATTAATGGTTGGTTTTTCATTAAAAATTAGGTGATAGAAGGTATCTGGAATAAAAATCGTCAATAACTTTAACAGCTTCTTCTGGGGTATCCACCAGACTAAATAAATTGAGGTCTTCCTTATTGATATTGGTCTCCTCTTGTAACAAAACAGTTTTAACCCAATCGAGTAACCCTCCCCAAAATTTACGTCCCACCAATACGATAGGGAACCGTCCAATTTTTCGAGTTTGAATGAGGGTAATAGCTTCAAACAATTCATCAAGAGTTCCAAATCCCCCTGGCATGACAATAAAGCCCTGGGCATACTTGACAAACATGACCTTTCGCACAAAGAAGTAGTCAAAATTGATCAGCTTATCCGGATCGATGTAGGGGTTATTAAATTGCTCAAATGGCAGGTCTATGTTTAGACCCACAGAACTTCCTTCTTCACTATGCGCTCCTTTGTTTGCCGCTTCCATTATGCCTGGGCCACCTCCGGTAATTACACCATAACCTTGCCGCACCAATCGAGCCGCAATTTCTTCAGCCATTTTATAATAGGGGTGGTCTGGTTTAGTCCTTGCCGAACCAAATATGGATACACAAGGGCCTATTTTGGCCAACTTTTCAAAGCCTTCCACAAATTCTGACATCACCTTGAAAATAGCCCAAGAATCTGAGCTTTTTATCTCATTCCAGCTTTTACTTTGGAACGCTCTCCTAATTTTAAGGTCTTCATCGATTCCCCTACCAGGCTTTCCATTTCCATTTTTTGAATTCTCCTTACTCATATTCATCGATTTAAATTCCAACCAAAAGAGTCTTTCAAATTAAATTTTTCCGAAATGAAATCAAAAGGAAAAAAGACATAAAAATTGACTTTTTTAAAGATTTCATTTCACTAAATCATAAGTTCCTAAATCTCAAAAAATTACCATTCCATAAGCTTTAGAAATCTTTTTTCTCAGTTCTCCTTGGTTAATCTTTTTGCAAATTCACTAAGGCTTCCTGTAAATTCTGGTAACGAAAGCGAAACCCTTTATCCAAAATCTTCTGGCAAGAAACCTTATTCCCTCCTATTAACATTTCTGCCATTTCCCCAAGCACTAACCGAAGCGGGAAAGAAGGTACGGCTGGCATAATTAACGGTCGGCCCATAACTTTAGCCAGTACTTTTGTAAACTCTCGATTCGTTACAGGATCAGGAGCTACCGCATTAAATTCACCTTGCATTTGATTATCATCAAGGGCCTTATTAAATAACTGACAAAGGTCATCTATATGTATCCAGCTCATAAATTGTTTTCCTGAACCCAATGGAGCCCCTACTCCCCAGGCTACAGGTTTTTTAAGTTTAGGAAAGGCACCTCCCTTCTTACTTAACACAAGGCCTAGACGAAATTTCACCACCCTTAAATCAAGATTCTTTATTTTATCTACCTCAGCTTCCCATAATTCACAAACTTTTGCAAGAAAATCTTGTCCAACAGGCGTCTCTTCATCCACAAGATTTTCCCCCGTGTCCATACCATAATAACCAATAGCTGAAGCAGAAACAACTGCTTGTACATTATGGGGAAGCTCTTTCAACTTTTCATATAACAGTTTACTGGAAAGTAAGCGGCTGTCAAGTATTTCTTTTTTTCTTGCCGCAGTCCAGCGATGATCCGCCACTCCAGCCCCTGCTAAATGAATAATATATTGGATATCATTTAAAGCTCCTTCTTCCAAAAATCTCCTTTCGGGATCCCATTGGAAGGTTTTAATTCTGCCACCCTTTTTGGAGGACCTGCTTAAATGGGATACAGTATATCCTTCAGCATGCAAATGTTGGCTTAGCGCACTACCTACCAGGCCTGTACCCCCGGTAATTAGAACATTTTTTGAAGCTCCCATACTTTTTTTCCAAATGGCCTAATGGGCCGTATTAATTTTAACCCCCCTTAAGAAATGAATGTTTGAAAGATAATAAAGGGAATTATTATTTAGAATAAAAAATTGGG
>NZ_SMMB01000165.1 GCF_009711365.1 Xanthovirga aplysinae
ATTCCAATCATTTCTGTCGCCATTTATTTCGTTAACATTCTCATCAATATCGTTATTATCCCCATCTTGGTTAGCCCAGATTTCTTGACGGTTGTAGTCATTGTTGTTGCCATCTATTGCATTTACCTCGTCAATATTGTGATCGTCCCCACTCTGATCAGCCTTTATTTTCTGGCTGTTTCCATCATTTCTGTTGCCCTGTATTACGTTACCTTGCTCAATTTCAAGGTCATCCCCCCCCTCTTGTCGGGCTCTTATCTTTTGGTTGTTCCAATCGTTGTTATCACCATCAATTTCGTTCGAATTATCGATTACAATATCCTCATCCCCCTCTTGTCGCGCTCTCAGAGATTGTCGGTTATGATCATTTCGATTGCCCTCGATGATATTGTTATCTTCAATTAAATTTTCATCGCCATTTTGTCTAAAACGGAGTGTCTGTTTATTATGATTGTTATTTTGTCCTTCTATTTGGTTATTGTCAAACACTTCTTGGCCCCCGCTCTGGGAACCCACTGCACTTTGGTTGTTGTTGTCATTGCCCTGGGCCA
>NZ_SMMB01000722.1 GCF_009711365.1 Xanthovirga aplysinae
TTTTAATCCATAAGTTGTCTTTGGGCTTTACCTTTCTTAGCCAACATAACACCCCAATTTTTCCCAAAACCATTTGACACATGTCCAACTTTTGCACTTACCAGCACTTCTAAAATTCCACTCTTTATTCTAAAATTTCATATCAGCTGTGAGGTTTATGTTTCCCGTTCCATCAAGCTCCAACTCTAAGAATAAATTTTAGTTTGATTTTCATTATTCATAAACATTCTTATCCTCTTGCTGTTCTATCCTTAAATAAGAGAAATAGGAGTTCTGAAGAAGGGAAAGGGGCTGTTAAGTGAAGTTGAAAGAAGAAAAGTGGAGAATTGAAAGCCTTGATTTTAAATGGTGGAGGGCGTATGGAGTACACCTTTTCCTTTTGCATTTTTTAATTTTGCTTTTTTGTTATCTCATGTTTAAGGCTGATGGAGGTATTCCCCCCTAATCTCTATTCGTAATGCTTTTACCTAAATCTAATCATTTATTTAAAGAGAATATTTTATCAATGTGAATATAGGCTGACCGTTGGGATACCTTTGTTTTGAAATAGTATTGAACCTATAAATTTCATTTAAATAAGTTTTAAAGCCTTACCGTTGCTTTAAATAAGGCCACTTCCTTCTCACATTTGAACAAGAGGGACTCAGTAGAGTATTGGCTTTTTTATAGAAAAGAACACTTTAAATCATTTCTAAAATAAAAATAGTTCAAGATGAAACTTAAAATTCTATTATTTGGTGCGTTTTGTTTTATGGCATCTTTGGCTTTAGCTCAGCAAAATGAGAGTATAGTCAAACAGTTTGGAAAAGATAATGAGGCTAATGTGGATCAGGATGGAGAAGAACTGACTTCGAAAATTTTACAAGTAGGAATAAGCAATACTGCAACCGTTAATCAGGAAGACCTTGGTAATTTTTCTGTTATCGAGCAATATGGAATGATGAATAGGGCGGAGGTTGTTCAAAAAGGAGAATCCAACTTCTCTTTTTCTTCTCAGTATGGTGCCGATAATCAGGTAATTGTTCAAAATAAAGCAGGAAAAAACCTTAGGTTTTATGCTTTACAATACGGCATGAGCAATAACATCTTTCAAGAAGCTGATGAAACGGGCAATCCAAGTGAAGATGTGACCATGGTTGCAAAACAGTTTGGAATAAGTAATTCTATAGATCAAGTAACTTTTGACTCAAAGTATAGTTTTGGTTCTGTTGTTCAAATTGGTAAGGATAATACCTCTATTCAGCAGGTTGTTGGAGAAAACCAGTTTTTTTCTGCTATAGTAAGGGGGATAAATAATACCACAACACAATTTTATTTGGGGGGGTCTAATAACGTGGGGACGATGTACGTCCATGGAAAAGGGAATGGTGGCAGTCAATTTTTGGTTGGCAACCTGACAACAAAAGATAATTTTTTAAAACTAGTTACCATAGGAAATGCTAATACTAGTGAGCAACAAATTTTCGGAACTAATATTGGAGTTGAAAATTCCACCTCTCAGGTCTATCAGTTTGGGGATGAAAATACTTCTAGTACCCTTCAATTTGAGCAAGTGGGGTCGGAAATCTATATTTCTCAATATGGTGATGGCAATATGGCTGATGCCGAACAAATGTCAGGAGAGGGAAACCGCATTTTTATTCATCAAAAAGGAAAGGGAAACAGCGCCACAGTGAATCAAGAAGGGGATTTTCACTACGTTAAGGTCTATCAGAGGGGAATGAACAACACTATTGAAATTAGCCAAAAAGGGAGCTCATCTGGAAATTAAGGGTAGGGTAAAACATTTCGATTAATTTGTACCCTATGTAATTATCATTAAGGCATCGAGCTTTTGAGCTGATGCCTTTTTTCTGTGGGTTTAAAAAGGGTTGGGGTATAAAACTGGGCCCTAAGAATTGGTCACTAAGACTTCTATATTTCATATCTACTCCCTCAATATCTCATTTTCATTTTGAATTCCTTTCTCAAAACAGTCAAGATTATAAATGGTGGTTTCAGAAATATTTTTTAGGGCGGTATCCGTAAGAAAGGCTTGATGACTTGTAATCAGAACATTTTTAAAGGTCATTAATCGTGCAATGGTGTCATCCTGCAGGATATCCTCCGAATGGTCTTCAAAAAACAAACCTTCTTCTTCCTCATAAACATCTAATCCAATAGCACCAATGTGCCCTGTTTTAAGGCCTTGAATGACAGCTTTGGTATTTACCAAACCACCTCTGCTGGTATTAATTAACATTACTCCGACTTTCATCCTTTTTATGGCCTGCTCATCAATAAGGTATCGAGTGTTTTCTGTCAAAGGGAGGTGAAGAGATACAATATCGGAATCTTTCAATAAGGTTTGGTAGTCGGTATATTTTACGTTAAAGTCTTGAATAAGCTTTTTATTTTCTTCTCGGTCATGGGCCAAAATACGACAACCAAATCCATGGAGAATACGAGCTAAAACACTTCCAATTTTTCCAGTTCCCACAATTCCAACTGTTTTTCCATTCATGTCAAACCCAACCAAGCCATCAAGGGAAAAATTCAAGTCCATGATTCTATGGTGTGCTCGAATTAGCTTTCGATTTAATGCAAGAATTAAAGCAACCGTATGTTCCGCTATGGCATATGGGGAATAGGCCGGTACACGAGTCACCTTCATTTTTAATTCCTTGGCCTTATTTAGATCCACGTGATTAAAGCCGGCAGAACGAAGAGCTAGGTATTTTACTCCCTTCTTATATAGGGATTCCAAAACGGCTGCGTTGGCCTTGTCGCCGGTAAAAATACAAATGGCTTGACACCCCTTTGCTAATGAAGCTGTTGTCTCTGACAGTCTTTCTTCCAACAGGACAAGGTGATGTTTTTCGGCATTAGCTTTGAGTATAAAATCCCTTTCAAAGTTATGTATGCTGTATACAGCTACTTTCATCGTGGTAGGTTTAAGGTGTTATTAGACTTTTCTCTATTCTTAGCTTATTATCTGGTAATTTATAGCCCAAGGAGTGTTAAGCTAAAAAAGTTCATCTGACTTCATCATTTTAATCTGAATTGGAAGAATGAAGTCAGAGCACCTATAATTGCTAGGCTTAAATTCCACATAAGGAATACACAATGAATAATGCAAGGTCTCCCAAAAACATGTGCGTTTTAAAAACATCCCTTGTTCAAAAATGAACATAAATTTTATTGGCACCATTTGAAAATATGGCTCTAAAGGCTGTATAAGCCTTTTTTATACTTTATGGCACAACAGTTGAATTATGGTTGGCACAAACGAAAAAACAAAACCAAAAAATATACAGCTATGAAAACTCAATCAGTAAACAACAAAAAATCAATAAGCATTATGTCATTTGTAGGAGCCTTCGCTTTAATCTTAAGCCTTTCAGCCTTTACTGGAAATGTTAAAAAAGCAGATATTACTGCAATAGAAATGTCGTCTGAAATGATCATGAGTCCTGAGGAGGAATTAGCCCTTGCAAATGAAGTACTGAGCCCA